>NZ_JAGQCR010000157.1:0-7679 GCF_024346295.1 Cyanobium sp. BA20m-14 | reverse complement strand
GGTGCAGGCCACCCTGGAGAGCTTCCTCGATCCCTCGGTGAAGGTGCTCACCCTCCAGCAGCTGGAGGCGGTGGAGGTGGACCACTGGCGCAACAACACCTCCTTCGGTCTGATCTTCAACCTGGGGGTGCTGGTGGGCCTGATCGTCGGCGCAATTATCGTCTACCAGATTCTCTATTCCGACGTCAGTGATCACCTGCCGGAATACGCCACGATGAAGGCGATGGGCTACAGCGATCGCTTCGTCGTCGGCATCATCGTGCAGGAATCGGTGCTGCTGGCTGCCCTGGCCTTCGTGCCCAGCCTGGTGCTGGCGATCGGGCTCTATGCCGTGCTGGCCAACTCCACCTCGCTGCTGATCGCCATGACCGCCCAGCGAGCCGTTGCGGTGTTCGCCCTGACCCTGACGATGGCGGCCGGATCGGGCTGGCTGGCCACCGGCAAGCTGCGGCGGCTCGATCCCGCCGACATCTTCTAATGGGGCCGCTGGACGCTGCAGCCGGGCCACCCGATCACACCGGGCGCGAACTGCGGATCGAGGTGCAGCATCTGACCCACTGGTTCGGCGAGGGGGACACCGCCAAGCAGGTGCTCACCGACATCAACCTGACCGTGCATGCCGGCGAGATCGTGATCCTCACCGGCCCCTCCGGCTCGGGCAAGACCACCCTGCTGACCATGCTCGGCGGCCTGCGGGCCGCCCAGAGCGGCAGCCTGCGGGTGCTGGGTGAAGAGCTGCTGGAGGCCGACAACACCACCCTGACCCGGCTGCGGCGCCAGGCCGGCTTCATCTTCCAGGCCCACAATCTGCTGCCCTACCTGACGGCCCTTGAGAACGTGCGCTTCGGCCTGGAGGTCAGCCCCGTCTGGCTGGGGCAAGGCCGGCTGGCGATGGATGACTGCGCCGCCGCCATGCTGGGCCACGTGGGACTGGGGGAACGGGTGAATTACTACCCCGAGAAACTCTCCGGCGGCCAGAAGCAGCGGGTGGCGATCGCCCGCGCCCTGGCCCCCAGCCCCCGATTGCTGCTGGCCGATGAACCCACCGCAGCCCTCGACAAGACCTCCGGTCGCGATGTGGTCGACCTGTTCCGCCAGCTGGCCGACAGCCACGGCGCCGCGATCGTGATGGTGACCCACGACAACAAGATCCTCGATATCGCTGACCGAGTGGTGAACCTGGAGGACGGCCGACTGGTGGCGAGCGCCTGAGCCCAGATCAGCCCAAATCCCCCAGCCGCCTGCGGGCCAAGGCCGCCTGGGCTTCAGCTTCGGCCAGGTTTGCCTTGCACTCCAGCACCACCTCAGGCGGGGCCTTATCTGCAAAGTTGGGATTGGCGAGGCGACCCGCCAGGCCCTTGATCTCCCTATCAGCCTTGGCGATGTCCTTCTCCAAGCGGCCGCGCAGGGCGTCGAGATCCACCAGGCCCTCGATGGGCAACAGCACCTGCAGCTCACCGCTCACGCCGGCCAGGGCCTTGGCGGCCGGAGCAGCTTCGGCCTGCTCGGGACTAAGCACCGCCACGCTCTCGGCTCGGGTGAGGGCCGTGATGTCGGGGCTGGCCTCCTGCAACAGGGCTGCAAGCTCAGCGCGGCCAGTCACAAACGACACCGGCGCGCTCTGGCTGGGCTTGAGCCCCGCCAAAGCCCGCAGGTTGCGCACCACCCGAATCGCCTCGATCAGCTCGGCAAACTGGGCCTCAAGCTGGTCGTCTAGAGCGGCCTGATCAAGCGCCGGCCAGCTCTGCAGGGCCAGAAAGCTGCTCTCTGGCTGGCCAGTGAGGCCGTGCCACAGCTCCTCACTCAGGTGCGGCATCAGCGGATGCAGCATCACCAGCAACTCGCCAAGAACCTTGGCCAACACGGCGCGGGCGGTGCGCTGGTCGGCAAGGGCTGCTGGGCTCGGGTTTTCACCTGGGTTGAGCCGCCGCTTGATCAGCTCCACATACCAATCGCACACCTCGTTCCAGGCGAACTCATAAAGCCCCTTGGCCGCCTCGCCCAGGCCGTAGTTGCCATAGCGCTCAGCCGTATCACGGTTGACGCGGGCCAGGCGCGAAAGGATCCAGCGATCGGCCAGCTGCAGGGCCGCAGCATCGGGCTCGCCCAGAGCGGCCGGCGTTTCGCCATCCAGGTTCATCAAGGCGAAACGGGTGACGTTCCAGAGCTTGTTGGCGAAGTTGCGGGAGGCCTCCACCGTGGCGGAGGTGTCGGATTTGCGGTCGTAATCGAGGCGGATGTCCTGGCCGGCACCGGCCACCTCACGCACCAGGGCGAAGCGCAGGGCATCGGCGCCGTAGCGCTCAATCAGCAGCAGCGGGTCGATGCCGTTGCCAGAGGACTTACTCATCTTGCGGTTCTGTTCATCCCGCACCAGGCCGTGGATATACACGTCTTTGAAGGGAATCCAAGGGATTCCAGAACCTTCCCGACCACTCATTAGGGCTCCGGCCATCATCGTCATCCGGGCCACCCAGAAGAAGATGATGTCGAAGCCCGTCACCAGCACGCTGGTGGGGTACCAGCGCTCCAGGTCGGCAGCATCGGCATCAGGCCAGCCCAGAGTGGAGAAGGGCCAGAGGCCGCTGGAAAACCAGGTATCGAGGGCGTCGGGGTCCTGCTCCAGCACCACGGGATGGGCGTGGGTGCCGCCGCCAAATTGGGCTTCCGCCTTCGCCATGGCTTCTGACTCATCGCGGGCCACCACATAGGGCGTGTTGTCGGTAATCACACCGCCCGTTTCACTCACCACAAACCAGGCGGGGATGCGGTGGCCCCACCACAGCTGACGGGATATACACCAGTCGCGGATGTCGGTGAGCCAGTCGCGATATACCTTGCTCCAGCGCTCCGGCACGAAGCGGGGATCGGCGTTCTCGAGGGCCTCCCGGCAGCGGGCCGCCAGGGGCTCGGTTTTGACAAACCACTGGGTGGAGAGCAGGGGCTCCACCGGCACCTTGCCGCGATCGGAGAAGGGCACGCTGTGGCGGTAGTCCTCCACCTTCACAAGGAAAGCTTCCGCCTCCATGGCCGCCACCACCGCTTGGCGAGCCTCGAAGCGATCCAAGCCGGCGAAACGGCCAGCCGCTTCGTTCATCGAGCCGTCCTTGGCCATCACCGTAATTAGCGGCAGGTTGTGGCGCTGGCCGATCGCGAAGTCGTTGGGGTCATGGGCTGGGGTCACCTTGACGCAGCCGGTGCCGAACTCCGCATCCACGTGGTCGTCGGCCACGATCGGGATCTGTCGCCCCACCAGGGGCAGGGTGAGGGTCTGGCCCACCAGATCGGCGTAGCGCGGATCCTTGGGATTCACCGCCACGGCCGTGTCACCCAGCAGGGTTTCCGGCCGGGTGGTGGCCACTTCCAGGAAGCCGGCGCCGCTGGTCAAGGGATAGCGGAAATGCCAGAGATGGCCATCCACCTCCTTCATCTCCACCTCCAGATCGCTCACCGCCGAACCCGAGGCCGGGCACCAATTCACCAGGTATTCACCCCGGTAGATCAGCCCCTGCTCGTGCAGACGGTTGAAGGCCTCGATCACGGCGGCGCTGCAGCCGGCATCGAGGGTGAAGCGCTCGCGCTGCCAATCCACCGAGTAGCCCAGGCGGCGCAGCTGGCCCACAATCGTGCCGCCGCTCTCCGCCTTCCAGCCCCAGGCCTTCTCGAGGAATGCCTCGCGGCCCAGATCTTCCTTGCGCTGGCCCTCGGCCTTGAGCTGCTTCTCCAGGATCGTCTGCACGGCGATCGAGGCGTGGTCGGTGCCCGGCAGGCAGAGCACGTTTTTGCCGCGTAGGCGCTGGAAGCGCACGATCGTGTCAATCAGGGCGGTGTTGAAGGCATGGCCCATATGCAGGCTGCCGGTCACGTTTGGCGGCGGAATCACCACAGAAAAAGGCTCACCCGGTGCCGCAGGATCCGGGTGAAAGGCGCCGCTGCTCTCCCAGGCGTGCTGCCAGCGGCTTTCCGTGCCCACTGGGTCGTAGGTCTTGGGCAGGGCCGCTTCAGGGGCTGGGGCAGACAGCTCGGTCACGGCGGTGGCGGCAGGCACTCGGGCCATGGTCGCAAAACGGGCTGAGGCCAGGGATAATTAAGCCGTAGAGCAAGGCAATGCCGCATCCCCGGGCCCCCTCACAGGCGACACGACGGGTGGCATCGCGCTGCGTACCCGTGCTGGCCTCGCTGCTTCTGCTCGGTTGCGGCGCTGGCGATGGGCTGCCCAACGAGCTTTACCTCGGGGTGGAGGTGAACCCCGACGAGAGGATCGACGCCGGGCTGCGCGCCGACACCCTGCAGCGGCTGGGCGGGCTGGAGGCTGGCTACCGCCAGCTCCACCCCAACACCCGCTTTCAGTTCAGTCATTACCCCGAGAAAGAGCTGGAGTGGGCGATCCGGCGCCGCAACCTGGCCGGGCTGGGCCCCGATCTATTGCTCCTCAACGGGGACGCAGCCGTGCGGATGCTGAACGCAGGAGTGATAGCGCCCTACCCACAAACAGGGGTGGATCTCAACCCATTCGATCCCCAGGTGCTCGATCGGCTGCGCAACCCCTCCGGAGATCTCGCCGGGCTGCCATTGCTGGTGGAAACCCAGCTGGCCTGCTTCAACCGCCGGCGACTGCCCACCGCACCAGCCACCCTGGAGCAGCTGCTTGACACGAGTGCCAAGGGCCATCCTGTGGGCCTCTCGATGGAGGCCTACAACCTCTTCTGGACAGTCGGCAGCCTTGGTGCGGTCGACGCCATCAATACAGCCGCAGCCGGCAGGCAACCCAGCTGGGCCCAGCAGCAGGCGATCGAGCGCTGGCTCACCTGGCTGCAAAACGCCAACATCCAACAGCGCGTCACCTTCTACGCCAGCCAGGCCTCGGCGGAAGCGGAATTCCAGGCGGGCCGCCTCGACTGGTTCCCCTGCCGCAGCGCGTCCATACCGCGGCTGCGCAAAGCTCTGGGGGATGGGCTCGGGGTGGCGCCCCTGCCGGGCGGCGAGTGGGGTGATGCGAGTCCGATCAACAAGCTGCGGGTGTTGGCCCTCGGCACCAATGCCAGCCGCAGCAGCCGCGAGCGGGCCCTGGCCTTCAGCCGCTTCAGCGTGAACCCCCTGAGCCAGAGGAGTCTCACCCTGGGCTCCCAGGTGGTGCTGCCGGCCAACCGCTTCGTGAGGGTGCCGGTGAGCAGCTCGACAGTGCTCAGCGCCATGGTGACCTCGGCCCAGCAGGGCAGCCAAACCAACACCCTGGCGGAGCTGATGCACAGCAACGATCCCCGAATGGCCGAGATCCAGACCCTGCTCACCACGTTGGTGTTTGGAGAGATGCAGCCCACCACGACCGGCCAGAGGCTGGTCGCAATCCTGCGGAACCGGCCATGAGAGAGCTGTTGCTGGAGGTGCTGGGCTGGCTGGGCTATCTGGAGCGGCCCACCGTTCTGCTGCAACTGGCTGTGGCGATCGGGCTGATGGTGTTGCGGCGGTTTGCGGCGCGCCGAAACTGGCTACGCCAGCTGCGGCCACGGGCCTTCACCCCCCTGGCGCTTGTGGTGCTGGCGGCCAGCTGCCTGCTGCTGGCCCTCCTGGGGCTGCCCTACGGACTCAGCGGCCAGCTGGGAGTGCTCTGGCTGGGCTGGTACGGCCTCAACCAGCTGCAGCCGCTGCTGCAACGTTGCCTCGGCGCGAAAACGGCGCGGCAACTCGAGAGCCGCCTGCTGCGACCTGGCTATCTGCTGCTGGCGGCCCTGATGCTGATCACCTCCGTCGACAGCATCAATGATCTGGCCGTGGCCCCCCTGGGCAGCATGCTGGGTGTGCCCGTCGATGCGGGCAAGCTATTCAATGCCGCCCTGATCACCTACCTGGTGCTGGTGGGCTCGGGGCCACCTGCAACGGGCGTGGCCTGGCTGGTGCAACGGGTCCTGGCATCCAGCGATGGCAGCCGCAAAGCCTTGGAGTTGATGCTGCGCTACACCGTGGTGGGCTTGGGCCTGGTGGCCGTGGGGGTGCACCTGGGCCTCAACACCACCGCCCTGATCGCCGTGGCAGGTGGCCTGTCAGTGGGCCTTGGCTTCGGCATCAAGGAGGTGTTCTCCAACTTCATCAGCGGCATCTGGCTGCTGTTCGAGGGCTCCGTGCGCCCAGGAGAAGTGTTGATGCTCGATGGCGATCCCTGTGAAGTTCGAAGTCTTGGACTGCGTGCAACCTTGCTTTGGCGTGATCGTGACAATGCCGAGCTGCTAATCCCGAACCAGACCTTCTTCACGCAGGCGGCCACCAGCTACACCGCTAGCGACCGCATGCGCCGCAGCCAGGTAAGCATTGGCGCCGCCTATCACCACAACCCAGTAGAAGTGATTGCTCTACTCGAGGCCACAGCTCTCGAAGTTGCACGGGTGCTTCCCCAGCCAGCACCCAAAGCCCTATTGCTGAACTACGGCGACTCCGCTATTAATTACTGCCTGCGCTTCTGGATCGCCAACCCGATGGACAACGTGGGCATCTGCAGCGAGGTGAATCAGGCGATCTGGCGGGCCTTCCGCGATAGCAGCATTGAAATTCCTTTCCCACAGCATGTGGAATATTCCATGCAATGGCCACCCGGAGCGCCATCAAACCAATAAATTCACTTAGCAGCAGTCCTAAGGCGATCTACTGTTTTTTCCAGCAGCTCAATCGATACATCCTCTGCCGAATCCAAGTCAGACAGCCCGAAAGGGTTGTCGATATCATCAATCAAGCGCAGGAGTAAAATAACAATAAAGAAAATTACAGCAAGAAAAAAGACAGACTCTGGAAGGCTTTCCGCTCTCGCCATCACCAAGCCCGCGAACAAAAGCACTGCAGCAATGTCCGCCATCCAATAAACAAGAGGCACAAATGTAGTGTCGCGTATGGTCTGCACTCTATTGACCTTGGCAAGTATTACCGCTAAATCCTGCATAAGCCTTCCCCTCAACGTAGATGCGTCGCCCTTGAAATGCACCGCAACACGCACCACGTCTGCATGGGTTTGAGTGTGGCGCGCCAGCATTTGCTCTGTAGTAATCCGCTCCTTCAACCAATCCAGCAAGGACTGGCCAAGCCCAGTTACCGCGGCGAGGGCTGCAGCAATCTGGATCTCGGGGTGATAGACCTGAATTGCACGAACCTCCAAATTAAGCGTCTGAAGACAGGTTGCCAGTTCGGCAGGTATTTTCTCGCTTTCCTTAAAATCAGTGAGCACACCATTCAACAAGAAGCCCAATAAAAAGATCGTCGAGGCAACCATCGCCGAAAACAGCGGATTAATACTTAATCGCTCAAGACCGAAGAAGTGAACCGCAGCTTTGATGCCACAAAGCACAAGAACCTGGAAAAAGACGCCACGCACCTTTCGCAAGCGCCTAAGTCTGGCGGCTGAAAACCTAATCAGAGGCAACCTCTTATTTTGACGCGGGGCAAACTTCAAGTTTTTTTCCATTTAGGTAACAATTACAGTCTTCGTCTCCGTTCAGAGGGTGTTGCAGAACACAAGCAGGGGCTCGCCGCTCTGCGCCTTTACTGCGCCTTAACCCCTAAATCTCTGCAAAACCATGATTGAAGCCTTCCTGGTCGCGATCCGCACCAATGAGGATTTGCAACGCCAGTTGCGCAGTGCCACCACGGCGGCTGACCTGGCTGCGGTGGGCGCTCAGGCAGGCCTGACCATCGAA
>NZ_JAGQCR010000156.1:0-7694 GCF_024346295.1 Cyanobium sp. BA20m-14 | reverse complement strand
CTGACCGCACCTGCAATCGGTTGATAGTCAACAGCCCAGCTACGGCTGGGCAATAACGGAATCCCAAAAGCTCCCTTGCATAAGGGGGCTTTTTTGTTGCATGGGTGGTTGGGCTTGGCTCCTTCAGTTCTGGCCAGATCGCTGTGGTCCCACCAGGGTGTCGCGCGGTTTAGCTGTGTTGCCGCCCAGCAGCAGATCACCCCTGGCGCCGGCAGCACGTTTCTCCTTCAGATGCCTGCACTTACTTGAGCTGGCCTGCCGCCGCAGCTCTGCCAAGTGCTGAGCAGTCCGTTTAGCTCGGCATGGAGGGATTTCAAATCGACAATCCGCTGCTCGATCTCGCCGGCCTTGCCGCGGATCGTGGCCTGCAGGTTGTCGCAGGTGCACATCCCCGATCGGCGGGCCTCCAGTACGGCTTTGATTGTGGGCAGAGGGAGCTCGAGCCCCCGCAGGGTGCGGATCAGGGCCAGTTCTCCATACACCAACGCATCAAAAAGCCGGTAGTGCCCCTCACTGCGGCCTGATGGTCGCAGCAGTCCCTGATCGCAATAGAAGCGGATCGTTTTTACGGAAACGCCCGAGTGGGCAGCTACCGCTCCGATCTTTTGGGGCTCCTGGGCCGGCAGCTCTGGCGGTTGTAGTGCGGCCACTTGACTCTCCACCAAGAGGAGACCCCATCGTAGGAACACAGCCAACTTCCTACCCATGCGTTCCCTCGCTGCATCGCTATTACTTGCTGGGATCTGGACCGCCCCGGCCCTGGCCCAGGGCGATCCCCACAAGCACCATCACCAGCATCAGGCGGCCCCTGCTGCCGCTTCCCCCAGCCAGGCACACGCCAGCCATAGCCATGACGTCGGCCCAGCCGGTGCCACCTACGACCTGCGCTGGCTCGACGCGATGGTGCAGCACCACACCGGTGCGCTGCGGATGAGTGAGTTTGTGTTCAACATCGGCCACCCCGGGGTGGGCGCCCTAGCCAACAGCATCTGGCGCGAGCAGGCCCGCGAGATCAAGGCGATGGCCCAGTGGCGCAAGGCCTGGTATCCAGAGGCGCCGGTCTATCCAGTGGCCCTCAGGCCGGGCGGTGATCCCAACTCCATGAGCAGCCTGGAGCGCATGGGCGCTGCCCAGATCCAGGCGATGCAGATGATGGGCTCCACCCCCACCAAAGCCAACCGGTTGGTGTGGTTTCTCGAGGGGATGATCGCCCACCACGGCGGTGCCCTGCAGATGGCCCACGACGCCCTCAACAAGAGCAGCGATACCACCGTGCGCCGGCTAGCGCGAGAGATCATAGTGGCCCAGCGCGCTGAAATCATCGAGCTGCGCCGCATGCTGCGCCTGGAGGGATTGATCAAGCCGGAGTACAGCCAATACGACGCACTCTTTCGCTTCTAACTCTTTTAATCTAACTCTTTTAATCTAACTCTTTTAATCTGACTCTTTCGATCTGATCAATTCACCTCTGATGGATCTCTTCTCCATGAATAGCCGCATGGCACTGATCGCCCTGGCGCTGGCGGCAACACCGCTGACCAGCCACGCCCACCCCAAGGGCCTTCATGACACCCAGCAGCAGGCCGAGCAAAGGGCCAAGGAGCTCGGCTGCACAGGCACTCACCAGAACAGCGGTAAGTGGATGCCCTGCAGCAATGAGGCAACCCTGCACCAGCAACTGCGTCACCACTAAACCGCCATGCCTTTTTTGCCTAAAACTCGCTGGCGTCAGCTGCACCGCTGGGTAGTGCCGATCGCGGCGGCACCACTACTGCTCACCGCCGCAACCGGCTCGCTCTACAGCCTGCTGCTCGAGCAGGGAATCGACGCCTTCTGGCTGCTCAAGATTCACTCCGGTCGCTTTGGCCCGCTGAATCTGCAGCCCTATTACTCAGGGCTGCTGGGGCTGTTCACGCTGGTGGTCATTGGTTCCGGCATGGCCCTGCTGATTTCAAGCCGCAGGGCTAGGGCCTGAGTGCTGGAAATCCACACGGACAACTTCGAGGTAATCAACCTGCAGCCCTATTATCCGGAGATTATTTTACTCGGAGACAAGTGTAATCCACTTGCTACATAACTGAGCTCAAAGGAGAAATATCAAGAACCAGAATAGGAAAATCACGGGATATGGCTCTGCATCGAACTGGACATCACTAGCTTGAAGAGATAGCTCCGCGCCAACGCCAGGCCTCTGATGTCACGCACACAATGAGCGCCCCCTCCCTCGGCCCACCCTGCTGCCCTGCCGAGGGACCAGCCGTTTCGGCAGACGGTATGGAGCGGGAGCTGGCCCGGGAGCGCACCCTGCTGCGCCGCAAGGTCAGCGTTGCTGCCGTCCTCACCGTCCTGGTGATGGGCTCGAGCCTGCCCCACATGTTGGGGCTTCACAGCCTTCCGTTACTGCCTTTCTGGTTCACAAGCCCCTGGACCCAGCTGATCCTCACCACACCGGTGTTGTTCTGGTGCGGGCGTGACTTCTTCACCGGCGCCGTCTCGGCCTTCCGGCAGCACTTCGCCGACATGAACACCCTGGTGGCGGCCGGCACCGGCATCGCCTACCTCACCTCGCTGTTCACCACCCTGTTCCCCCAGGTGCTGATCGCGGAAGGCCTGCCCGCCGACGTCTACTACGAAACCGTGGCGGTGATCCTGACCCTGGTGCTGCTGGGCCGGCTGCTGGAGGCCAGGGCTCGCGGCCAAACCTCAGAAGCGATCCGGCGGCTGCTGCAGCTGCAGCCCCCCAGCGCCCGGGTGCTGCTGGATGGACAACCGGTTGAAGTTCCGGTGTCGATGGTGGTGGTCGGTGACCTGGTGCAGGTACGTCCCGGCGAAAAGATCCCGGTGGATGGGGAGGTGAGCGAAGGCAGTTCCTGGGTGGAGGAGTCGATGCTCACCGGTGAACCCACCCCCGTGGCCAAAGCTGCCGGCGATGCCGTGATCGGCGCCTCGATGAACCGCAGCGGCAGTTTCACCTTCCGAGTCAGCCGGGTGGGGGCCAACACGGTGCTGGCCCAGATCGTGGAGCTGGTGCGCCAGGCCCAGAGCTCCCGCACCCAGCTGCAGCGCCTGGCTGATCAGGTGGTGGGCTGGTTCGTGCCGGTGGTGATCGCCCTGGCTATTGCCGCCTTTGTGGTCTGGTTCCTGATCAGCGGCAATCCCGTGCTGGCGATGCTGTTTCTGGTGAGTGTGCTGGTGATCGCCTGCCCTTGTGCCCTGGGCCTGGCCACCCCCACTTCGATCATGGTGGCCTCCGGCAAGGGGGCAGAGAACGGCCTGATCTTCCGCAGCGCCGAAGCCCTGGAAACGGCCGGCAAGCTGCGCACCATCGTGCTCGACAAGACCGGCACCCTCACCCGCGGCCAGCCGGAGGTGACCGATTTTGAACGGCTACCCGGCGGCGTGCTGCCGGCCGACACCCTGCTGGCCCTCACGGCAGCGCTGGAATCCCGCTCGGAGCATCCCCTGGCCGAAGCGATCACGACCTATGCCCGCAGCCAGTTGAAGTACGGCGCACTGCCTGCGCTCGAGGGCTTCGAGGCCGTGGCCGGGCGCGGCGTGCAGGGGGTGGTCGCCGGCCAGCAGGTGCGGGTCGGCACCCCCCGCTGGTTCGAGGAACTCGGCATCGACACCGTCGCCCTCCAGCCCCTAGTGGAGCGTCTTGAGGCCGCTGCCTGGAGTGTCGCGGCCGTGGTTGTGGACGGGCGGATCGAGGCCTGCTTCGGCGTGGCCGATCCCCTCAAATCCAGTTCAGCAGCCGCCGTGGCCGCCCTGCGGCGTCTGGGTCTGCAGGTGGTGATGCTCAGCGGCGACGCCAAGCGCACGGCCGAAGTGGTGGCCGCCCAAGTGGGGATCGAGCGGGTGATCGCCGAAGTGCGCCCCGCCGACAAGTCCTCGGTGATTCGCAAGCTGCAGGAGCGGGGTGAGGGCCCGGTGGCGATGGTGGGCGACGGCATCAACGACGCCCCAGCCCTGGCCCAGGCCGATGTGGGCATCGCCATGGGCACCGGCACCGATGTGGCGATCGCCGCCAGCGACATCACCCTGATCTCCGGCAACCTGGCCGGCGTGCCGGCAGCGATCGAGCTCAGCCGCGCCGCGATGGCCAACATCCGCCAGAACCTGTTCTTCGCCTTCGCTTACAACGTGGCCGGCATCCCGATCGCCGCTGGCCTGCTGTTTCCGCTCACCGGCTGGTTGCTGAACCCGATGATCGCTGGCGCCGCCATGGCCTTCAGCTCGGTGTCGGTGGTGAGCAATGCCCTGAGGCTGCGGAACTTCCGCCCCGCGCGCCTACCTCTTCCAACCACCTGATGCTGATCCTTGCTGCCGCAGCGCCCCTCTGGCGCACCATCGATCAACCCGTGGCCCTCAAAGGGCTGGTGGCCATGGTTGGCTTGCTTCTCATCGCCTGGCAGCTCTGGTGGTTCCTGGGTCGCCATGGCGGTGGCGTGGCGGCCCGCCAGAGCGAGGCAGGCTTGCAGGAGATCACCATCGTGGTGGATGGCGGCTATGCACCCTCACGAATCAAGGTGAAGGCCGGCCAGCCGATGCGGCTTGCCTTTCATCGAGTCGATCCGAGCAGCTGCTTGGCCCAGGTGATCTTCCCCGACTTCCACAAAAGCCTCGATCTGCCCCTTGATGCCACCACCAGCCTGGAGTTGCCCCCCACAAAAGCCGGCGTCTATCCCTTCCACTGCGGCATGAACATGGTGCGCGGAGTGCTGGAAGTGGAGTTAGGGACGAGGGTGTCCCAGGTAGCTGGCTAAAAATAGACACGAGCCAATTTGCGCTCATAGGCTGCCAACGCTGAAAAGCAACAGCCCTCGACAGATGGCCTGGGCATGCAAAGCGAGCTTGGATGTTCCGCGGAACCAGGTTCGCGGCACCAGGGTCCCGGTGGCTGCCCTGTTTGAAAACCTGGAAGACGGGGTCTCCATGACCGAATTCGTTGAGTGCTTCCCCGGTGTGCAGTTGGAGTAGGTCCGCTTTGTGCTGGAGTATGCCGCCCGCATTACACCAGCGGCCCTATCTCGATGAGGCGGTGCTGCTCAAGATCCGCAGTCGCCATGGGGTTAGGCCCGCCGCCGCTGCCCAGACTCCTTTGCGTTGAACTGTGCGTTGATATTGATCGTGCCCCCATTGCCCAAGCCCGTGACCACTGGATCCGTCAGCCCTGTCAGCCTCGCTGAGGCCTCGCGCTTCTGGTTCCAGCTGGGCTGGGTGAGCTTCGGCGGGCCGGCCGGGCAGATCGCCCTGCTGCATCGCGAGCTGGTGGACCGGCGCCGCTGGCTCTCGGAACGGCGCTACCTGCACGCCCTCAACTACTGCATGCTGCTGCCGGGGCCGGAGGCCATGCAGCTGGCCACCTACCTGGGCTGGTTGATGCATGGTGTTCCCGGTGGCCTGATCGCCGGGGGGCTGTTCGTGATCCCCTCGGTGTTCGTGCTCACGGCCCTGGCCAGCATCTATGCCCTCTGGGGGCAGCTGCCCCTGCTGGCCTCGGTGTTCGCCGTGGTCAAACCGGCGGTGCTGGCAATTGTGCTGATGGCCGCCTGGCGCATCGGCCGCCGCACCTTGCACACGCCCCTGCTGGTGGCCCTGGCGGTTGCCGGTTTCCTGGCGCTGGCACTGCTGGATCTGCCCTATCCCGTGGTGGTGATCAGCGCTGGCCTGATCGGCATTGGCGCCGCCCGTTGGCGGCCCAACCTGCTGGTGGCGAGCAAGCCCCACGGGGCTGGATCGAGCGACCCTAATCAGGATCGGCCTGGCGCTCTTCACGACGATGACTCCGCCTCGCCGGACCATGCGCGCTTTTCAAAGCGGCAGTTGGCGGTGACGCTGTTGGTGTGGGCCCTGGCCCTGCTACTGCCCCTCGCAGCTCTGGCGATTGCCGGCGGCTGGAGCGGCACCCTGGCGCTGATGGCCCGCTTTTTCACGCGGGTGGCGCTGCTCAGCTTTGGTGGTGCCTATGCCGTGCTGCCCTATGTGGCACAAGGGGCGGTGGAGCAGTTCAACTGGCTATCGGCTCCGCAGATGCTCGACGGCCTCGCTCTTGGGGAGACCACCCCGGGGCCACTGATCATGGTGGTGGCCTTCGTGGGCTTCATGGGCGGCTGGAATCAATCGATCGCAGCTGGCTTAAGCCCCTGGCCCCTGGCCCTGGCGGCGGTGCTGGTGACGGTGTGGTTCACCTTCCTGCCCTCCATCGGTTTCATCCTGGCCGGGGCACCGCTGGTGGAAGCCACGCGCGGCGACCTGCGCTTCGGGGCGCCGCTGAGCGCCATCACCGCCGTCGTGGTGGGCGTGATCGCCAGCCTGGCGCTTTTTTTCGCCGGGCCGGTGCTCTGGTCCGGCGGCATTTTCAACCCTTGGGCGGCAGTGGTGGTGGCGTTGGCTTTATTTGCGCAGCTGCGGCTGCGCTGGAGCGTGCTGCAGGTGATCGGTGCAGCGGCGGCCATCGGTGCAGTGCTGGCAGGGGTGGCAGCGCTCTCAAGTTGATCGCCCGCACAGACAACAAAACCCGGAGCGTTGGCCCCGGGCATTTGCCTGCTCAGCAGAGGTGCCTTCCCGAGGAGGTCGGGCGCAGCTGCCCTGTCGTTTGCTCGTTGTCCAATCAGGGGATCGACAGCGGTATTCACCAGGGGCAATGGGAGTTCATAAAGGGGGCTTCACAGCTGTGGCCAGGATGCTGCGGCACCTTCGTCCAGCTGGCCCCAAGTGGCATCCCCCCTGCAGATCCGCCCCTATGTGCCGGCCGACTGGCCAGCGGTGTGGGCGCTGCTGGAGCCGGTGTTCCGCGCCGGCGAAACCTTTCCCCATGACCCAGCGATCAGCGAGTCAGAAGCCCAGGTGGCGTGGGTGGAGCACAGCCAGTCGGTGATGGTGGCTATGGATCCGGCCGGGGCCGTGGTGGCTACCTATTACCTCAGGCCAAACTCCCTCGCGCTGGGAGCCCATGTGGCCAATGCCGGCTACGTAGTTGCCGAGCACTGCCGCCGCCAGGGAATCGGCAGTCGGCTCTGCCAGCACTCGCTGCAAGCCGCCCGGCGTTTGGGGTTCCGGGCGATGCAGTTCAACCTGGTGGTGAGCACCAACACCGCCGGCATCCGCTGCTGGCAGCGCAATGGCTTTCAAGAGGTCGGCACCCTGCCGGGAGCTTTCCGTCACAAGCATTTGGGCTACGTCGATGCCTTGGTGATGATCCAGGGGCTAGTGGAGGGGCCTGCCCCATGAAGGTGGTGCCGCTGCGGTTGCAGCCGGGCGATGATCTCCGTCAGGCGCTGGAAACCTGGATGGGCGAGCAGGAGGAGCAGGCCGGCTGTGTGATCAGCGCTATCGGCAGCCTCTCGGTGGTCCAGCTGCGCTTCGCTGGAGCGGCGGCGGCCACAACCATCCGCGACGACCTGGAGATCCTCAGCCTCTCCGGCACCCTTTCAGCTGATGGCGCCCACCTCCACATCGCTGTGGCTAACAGCAAAGGTGCCGTATTCGGCGGGCACCTCTGCCCTGGCTCGCTGGTGCGCACCACCGCCGAGCTCGTGATCGGTCTGCTGCCGGAGTGGCAGTTCCGGCGTGAGCGCGATCCCGCGACCGGCTACGCCGAGCTGGCTATCAAGGCTCAGCCAGAGCGGTGATCGCCCGAAGAACCTTCAACAGATCAGGGAGTCGCTGCTGGCTGGCCTGATCCGGAGGCA
>NZ_JAGQCR010000155.1:0-7701 GCF_024346295.1 Cyanobium sp. BA20m-14 | reverse complement strand
CAGGGCGTGCTGCAGCAGCAGCTCGGGGGGAATCTCCACCGGCTCCACCTGGCTGTAGTGCTCCTCCACCACCCGCTGCAGGATGCGGCCGGGCTCCAGGGGCTGGCCATCGGCGCCGACCGCATCGGCGGTGAAGCCGAGCCGGCCCACCAGCTTGCCGGCCCGCATCTGGAACAACTGGACCGCCGCCACCCGATCATCGGCGGCTAAGGCGACCACATCACGGCTCACCGAGCTGTCACCGAGGCTCATTTTCTGATCAGCGGTGAGGGTGTCGATGCCCTGCAGCTGATCGCGCACCCCAGCGGCACTCTCAAAGTCGAGGCGCTCGGCATACTTGCCCATCTGCTCGTTCAGCAGCTCGAGCAGCTCCTCGTTGCGCCCTTGAAACACCATCGCTACCTGACGCAGGGTGTGGTGGTAGGCCTCGGAGCTGATCTTTTCCTGGCAGACGCCTGGGCAGCGGCCGATGTCGTAGTTGAGGCAGGTGCGCTCCCTGTAAAGCGGCTGGGGCCGCTGGCGCAGCGGAAAAACCCGCTTCACCAGGGTGAGGGTGCGGCGCAACAGCCCCACATCCACATAGGGTCCGTAGAAGCGATCCAGGGGTGAGCGAAACCGCCGGCGGCGGGTGATGAAGATGCGCGGATAGGCCTCACTCCAAGTAATACACAGATAGGGATATTTTTTGTCGTCCTTCAGCAGCACATTGAAGTGCGGCTGGTTCTGCTTGATCAGGTTGGATTCGAGCGCCAGGGCCTCGGCTTCGCTATCGGTGACGATGAATTCGATCTCGCACACCTGGCGCACCATCAGGGAGATGCGCGGGCTGTGGCCATGGCCGCTGCCGCTTTGGAAATAGCTGCGCACCCTGGGGCGCAGCAGCTTGGCCTTGCCGATGTAGAGGATGCGGTCCTCACTGTCCCGCAGCAGGTAGCAGCCCGGCTCAGAGGGCACCTCGCCTAGCCGAGCCTTGAGCCGTTCCGGTTGTTGCAGCAGGGGCAGTGCCAACTCAGCCGCCGTACTGCCAGCCCGTAGTGCCCAGCTCGAGGGCGGGGCCATCCCCATGCAGGGTGGCGGTTTTTACCTCACCGACAAAGACGGTGTGGTCTCCATGGGCGACCTGGCCTACGAGCTCGCATTCCACGGCGCCTATCGCGTCGGTGAGGATCGGCAGACCCAGGGCCCCCAGGCTGAACGGTGCGGCATCGAAGCGCCCACCCACCCCCTTTTGGGGCTTGAAAAAGACGGCGGCCAGGTCTTTTTGATCTGCCTTGAGCACATTGAGGCAAAATTTGCCAGTTCGCTGGATCATGCCGTTGCTGGTGCTGTCTGCCCGTACGGCCATCACCACCAGGGGCGGTTCAAAGCTCCCCTGGGTGACCCAGCTGGCGGTGAACCCGTTCACCTCATCGCCCTCGGCGACGCCACAGATGAACACGCCATGGGGGATCTTGCGCAGCAGGGTCTTTTTGGCTTCGGCGTTAAGAGTGGCGTTCTGGGCCATGGTGGCAGGGGCACCCTGGGGCGCGGGAAACTCAGATAACTCTAGAAATGCAGCAGCCCCCAACCGACCTTTCCCATGCGCGCCCTCTATCCAGGCAGTTTTGACCCGCTCACCTTGGGGCATCTCGACCTGATTGAACGGGCCGCCCGGCTGTTTGAGGGCCTCACCGTCGCGGTTCTGCAGAACCCCAGCAAGCAACCCGCCTTCAGCCTGGAGCAGAGGTTGGAGCAGATCCGCCTCGCTACGGGCCACCTGCCCCACGTCCAAGTGGGCAGTTTTGATGGCTTGACCGTGGATTGCGCCGTGCGCAGCGGCTCCGAGGTAATTCTGCGGGGGCTGCGGGCCCTGAGCGACTTCGAATTCGAGTTGCAGATTGCCCACACAAACAAGAGCCTGGCTCCCCTGGTGGAAACCCTCTTTCTGGCTACAGCCGTGCAGCACAGCTTTCTGAGCAGTTCGGTGGTGAAGGAAGTCGCCCGTTTCGGCGGCGATGTGCGTCACATGGTGCCCGCGGGAGTGGCGGAAGACCTTGCCAGGCTTTTTAATCGGGCAACCGCCTAAACCTCCCCATGGCCGAGGCCACCATCACCGCCTTCGATCAGCTCGACCAACTCGAAGAGATAGTGCTGGAAGGCAGCCGGATCCCCTTCAGCGGCGGTCGGCTGGTGAACGAACAGGATGCCATCGAGGTTCTCGACAGCCTGCGCGAGTCCCTGCCGGTCCAACTGGCCCAGGCCGTGGAGCTGATCCGTCAGCGCGAGGAATTTATCAACCAGGCCCGCCAGCAGGGCGAGGAGATCATCGCCTCGGGGAAACGGGAAAGGGAGCAGCTGATCAACAGTGCCTCCATCCGCCAGGAAGCCGAACGCCATGTGGCGGAATTGAGAGAGCAGGCCCGGCAGCAGTGCGAACAGCTGATGCTGCAGGCACGCAATCAGGTTGCCCAGACAGAGCAGGAGCACCAGGCCCGCATGGCCCAGATGGAGCAGCAGTTTGCCTCCCGCCGCCAGCAGCTGGAGCAGGAAAGCGCTGAACGCAACCGCCAGTTTCTGGAGCAGCATGAGCGCAACCGTCAGCAGGCGATGGGGGAGCTGGAGCAGATCCGGCAGGAGGGGGTACGGGTCCAACGGGATAGCCAGGCCGAGGCTGAGCGGTTGCAAAACGACGCCCTGCAATTCCGCCAACAGACCCAGCAGCAGTGCGACGCCCTCCTGGCCCGCAGCCGTCAGGAAGCCGGCGCCACCGAGGAGGGTGCCAATCGCTACGCCGAACAGGTGCTGGGCGAACTGGAAGGCCGCCTCAAGGAACTGAGCCAGGTGGTGCTCGGAGGCCGCAGGGAGCTGGTCCGGCTCCAGTCCCCTGAAACGATCACCCCTCCCCCCGCCGCCGATCTGACGGTCAGCCGTAGGCGTCGCCTGGCTAAAGGGGTCAAGCAGATGGCCGGCTAAAATAGCCGATTAAGATGAGCAGAGCCTGGTGTTCTGTGCCTCGCGCAGAACCAGCCCGATGGTCTCGTTGGGGGAGCTTGCCCCGTTGCTGATTGCACTGACATAACGGGGCCCATCGTTTGTGACAAGTACGCCACTGATGGCCCGGACCCCAGTGATGGTGCCGGTTTTACCAAAAAACTTGCCCTGCAGCGGGGTGCCTACGTACAGGTTGCGCAGGGTGCCGCGTTGCCCTGCCACCGCCATCGAGGCCAGGTAATTTCGGCCGTAGGGATGCTGGTCCATCCGCAGGAGTAGGGCCGCCAGGAAGCGACTGGTGAGGCGATTGGCCCGATCCAGGCCACTGCCATCCACCACCCGCACACCCTGCATTGGCAAACCTTGCTGGGTTAGCCAGAGGGTTTCTCGTTGGGCTGCCTGGCCCAGATCCCAGCTACCCGCACCCTGCCGCAGCAGCACCTCGGCCGTGAAATTATGGCTTTCCGTGTTGGCCAGGCTGAGCAGATTGTGCATCGGTGCCGAGTTTTCCTGGTGCATCAAAACCGCATCGGCAGGCATGGGCGCCCGGGCTGAAATCAGCGATACCTGCACCTTGGCCCCCTGCTGCAACATCGTTTTTTTCAACAGGTTCTGGAGCCGGGAGGGGGGATTCATCACCGCCTCGTGAATGGCATTAGAGGTGAGCGCGAGCCGGGTGATCGGCGCGCCATAGGCGTAGTAACGATCATCGGGATGCCAACCCTGGGGCCACCAGGCCTGGCGCGGTTCCTCGGCGATCTGCAGTTTCAGCAGCTTTGGCAGCTGGCCGCTGTCACCACCGGAGCCCAGCGCCAGCTTGGCGAAGCGCTGCAACTGGGGTAGGGCGAGGTCGGGGTCGCCCTCGCCGGTAAGCCGGAAACTGCCATCACTGAGCCGCCACAACTGGGTGCTGAGGCGATAGTCGGTGCCGAGCCTGTCGAGGGCATAGGCCGTGCTCACCAACTTTTGGTTGGAGGCAGGGATCCGGGGCCGGCTGCCATTGAGGTCGGCCAGGAGCCGCCCCTGGGAATCGGCAATGGTGATGCTCCAGACAGAGGTTTGGCCGCCAACCGTTGCCAGCAGCCGTTGTTGCAACGCGGGGCAGCTCAACTGGCTCTGCAGCTGGGGCAGACCAATCGGCGGTGGCGCTGCCGGCATGGTGGCCAGGGTCGCCGGCCCCTGCTGGGCAATGACGGCGGCAGGCAGCAGGGTTGCTGCTGGCAGAAGCAGCGCGGCAAGGAACCGGCCAGGCTTCGGATAGGCCATCTCAGTTGGCTCCAATCTCAAGGCCGCTCACCGTGCCACCGAGCCGGTATTGCTGCCCCTCGATCTCCACCGGAGTACCGATTTTTAGATTCTGATTTCCAAACACAACGCCGCCGCCGCTCTTGCGGCCCTGGCCCTCGAGCACAAAGCGGGCATCCAGATTGCCCAGCCTGGCCTGGTTTGGATCGGTGGCTGTCACCACACTGCCGTTGGGTTGGACTGCCACCAGCAGCCGTTGCAGGGGCTGAACCTGCTTGACCACCACCGAGCCGTGGGGCTGGTTGCGGATCACGATGGCGACCTTCCCCTCGCTTTTGGCAGCCTCAATCAGGGCGCTCGGATTGGCCACGGGCACCCCGCGCACATCCACAAACACCGTGACCGGAGTCAGGGCACCTGTGGCCTTAGCCAGGGCGCCGCTGAGTTTGGGACTCCAGATCACCCCGACGGCGGCGAGGACTACGGCGGCGGCGGCAGCTGCATCCACCAGGCTCCAGGAGCGGCCGCTGGGGGCGGAAGGCAGGTCACTTTTGGCGGCCATCGGGCTCAGCGGCGTTCGAGGCAGTGTAAGGAGGTCGGCGTGAGCCCACTTACTTAGTTACGCAGCCCTTCGATGAAGGCGTCGATCACCCTGAGGTTGGCGCCCAGGCCCAGGCCTGCCTCCCCTGCCAGGGCCAGGGCCTGTTCTTCCAGATCGGGTTTCTGCTCAAAGCTGGCCACCGCGCGATAGCCATCTGGATCCGAGCGGTAGAGCTGCCATTGTTCTGGGAAGGCACGGCGCAGGGCGCCATCGGCTGTAGGGATCAGGGCGTAGGCCGTTTGCAGCTCGTGCAAAAAGCCCTTACGGCGTTCCCTGGCAACGCTACCGATGCCGATAGCCCCATCTTCGAGGCTGGCATTCAGCAATACGACGCTTCCCCGGTGGAGGGCGCAGACCTGCTCCACCTCGTCATAGTCCGAGGGCGCTGGTCCAACTAGCACCAGCACGCCATCACTGCCACCATCGGCTTGCTGCAGACGCATCTGGTCTCTGAGGCTGGCAATGCTGGCGGCAAGGGCTGGAGAGTCGCGCTTGGCCAGGGCCGTGGCACCGGCATCGGCGCAGAGCAGCTTTGCGCCAGGCAGCACGGCTGTGAGTGCCCCATGCAGCCTTAGGGCCAGGGGGAGCAGCCGCAAGCCCTCAAACCGCAGTTCCACGGTCCATAGCCCCCTTTGGCCTGACTCCAGGGCAGCCTGGATGGCCCCAAGGGCTTCAGCCTCGGCACTGCGCAGATCGGCGGGGAGCATCAAGTCCAGGGTTTTCATATGACCCTAGGGGGGCTGGGTTGGCGGGCCCGTTCCAGGGCCGCCCCCACCCCGGCCAAATCCGAACCCCGGTGCCAGGGCCCCAGGCTGAATCGCAGGCCGCTGGCCGCAACCTCACTGGTGTACCCCATGGCCAGCAGGATTGGGCTCGGTGTCTGGCCAGCAGAGCCCCCAGCCTGACCACTGCTGCAGGCGGAACCGCTACTTACAGCATAGCCCTGCTGCCAGAGGTTGCGCACCAGCCGACGGCCTGAGAGGGGCTGGCCACCCGGGCCTGCCAGCAAGAGGCTGAGGTGGTGGGGCAGGCGCTCAGGGGCCTCCAGATCGCGGGGATCGGGCCCCGAGAGCCTGACGCCCTCCAGCTGCAGCAACTGCTCCAGCAGGGCATTGCGCAGGGGCCCCACCGGATCGCTGCCCCCATGGGCAACCAATCGGTCCGTACAGAGTTCCATGGCCCTGGCCAGGCCCGCCACCAGGGCCACGGGCTCCGTCCCTCCCCGCCGTCCCGCCTCCTGCCCGCCGCCGCCGATAAGGGGGCTGAGCTGGAGGTCAGGGCGCTGCAGCAGGGCGCCAATCCCCCTGGGTCCCTGCAGCTTGTGGCCGGCCAGGCTGAGCAGATCGACCGGCAAGGCGTTGAAGTTGAGCTGTTGGTGGCCAATCACCTGCACCGCATCGACGTGAAGCAGCACACCGGCCGCCCTGCATTTGCTGCCAATGGCTTGCAGGGGCTGGATTGTGCCCACTTCGCTCTGGCCCCAGATCAGAGAAACCAACCGCGTGGGCGGCACCAGCAATTGCTCGAGCAGTTCCTGATCCACCAGCCCGAGCCCATCGACCGGCAACCGTTCAACCTGCCAGCCGCGGCTTTGCAGTTGTTTAGCTGCAGCCAGGGTGGCTGGGTGTTCCACCGCGGAGATCAACAGGCGACTTGCAGGCAAAGCGGTTGCCACCCCCAGCAGGGCGGTGTGAATTGATTCGCTGCCGCCCGAGGTGAACAACACCTGGTGGCTGGCGCAGCCCAGCAGTTCCCCTATCCGTTGGCGGGAGCGTTCGAGCTGTTCGGCGGCAGCCAGACCAAACCCATGCAGGCTCGAAGGGTTGGCCCAGGCCCCGGCATGGACCGCCGCCATGGCCTCAAGCACTTCAGGTGCCGGCGGTGTGGTGGCACAGGCATCCAGATAGTTCGCCCAGCAGCTAGGCACCGCCCTAGTCAAAATTGTGCTGGCCCCCTGGCGACCCGGGCCCCTTGGCGATCCTGGCCCGGATGCGGGATTCGAGCGAGTTGCTTGCCAGCGCCACCAGGTCGTCTAGGGAATTGGCCTCGAGCATTGCCTGCACCTTCGCCCGGGCATCCGCCGATGCACAGGCCTCAGGTTGGATACACCCTTGGACGCAGGCGCTGGCGCAGTCGACCCCGGCTGCCTTTGGACTGGGCTCCCCATGGCTGCTGCCCCACAGTTCGGGGGTGACCACCCCGTCAAAGACGGCCAGTGCCGGGCCGGTCATGAACAGATGGTCCGTCTGGCCATCCCACTCAATTTCGAGGCTGCCCCCGGGCAGGTCGAGCCTGGCGATCCGGTCGGCTAGGCCGAAGCGATGGGCCACTACCAAGGTGGCGCAGGCGCCAGTGCCACAGGCCAGGGTCGGGCCCGCACCCCGCTCCCAGACCCGCATGACCAGATGGCTGGGGCTGAGCACCTGGACAAAATGAACATTGGTTCGGGCCGGAAAGGCCGGATGCAGCTCGAGGGCGGCGCCGAACCGCTCGAGGTCAATGGCGGCCACATCCGCAACGGGAACCACCACATGGGGATTGCCCATGCCGACGGAGCCAACTTCAAATTGGCTGCCAGCTATCTCTAGGCACCCCTGGGCGACCCCAGCTGGGCCCAGCTCCAGGGTTGTGGGGATGGCGGCAGGTTCCAGGAAGGGAACTCCCATGTCCACCCGGATGGTGCCGTCCTGACGGAGCTCAGGAACAATCCTTCCTGCCAGGGTCTCGATCTGCCAGCGGCGTCCGGCAGGGTCGCCATCGCTGTCGGCCAGGAACCTGGCCAGGCAGCGGATGCCGTTGCCGCACATTTCGGGCTCGCTGCCATCGGCATTGAAAATCCGCATTCTCAACTCCCCCTCGCCCCGGGCAGGCAGGGCCAGGATCAC
>NZ_JAGQCR010000154.1:0-7710 GCF_024346295.1 Cyanobium sp. BA20m-14 | reverse complement strand
CAAAGGCTCCATCGACGTCAAGGCCACCGACCGCACCCTGGTGATCAGCGCTGAACGGCGCTCTGGCGTCGAGGTCGGCGATCCCGCCGCCCTGATCAGCGAGATCCGCTACGGCACCTGGAGCCGCAGCTTCCGCTTCCCCAGCGGCATCAACCGCGATGGCCTCGAGGCCCACTACCGCGACGGCGTGCTCAGCGTCACCGCTCCCAAGGCCCAAACGATGACCACGGTGCAAGTGCAGGTGGAAAGCTGAGCGCCACACCCGTCAGGAGACACGAGAGAGAAGAGAACCCTCCCAGGCCCGGCCCAGCGCCGGGCTTTTTTTTGCAATGCTGGCTTCGACAACTGGTGGTGCTGAAGCCGCTCAGCGGGTTGCCAATCCCACCAACCAAAGCAGGATGAAACGGAATCGGTCTGGCAGACGATGGACCTAGAACCGGTAAACCAAATGGACCCAACATTGCTGGCCATCGCCTCGGAGCTGCCTTGATCTCCTGGTTCAACCGTTGGCCGGAGCGACAGGCTCGCCTCGCCCGCTGGGGCCTTCTGCTCGCCTGGCTTGGCCTGATCGCCCTGTTGCTGAAGCCGGAACTCGGCCCCGCCTACGGCTCCATCGTCTGCCGGGAGTCGACCATCTGCCGTCCCGGCATCGGCAACGACCTCTTCTGGAATATCGGCCTGCCGCTGGTGATCCTGGTGGTGTACCTCAGCCATGAACTGTGGCGGCGCATCTGCCCGCTGTCATTTGTCTCCCAGCTGTTCCGGGCCCTGGGCTGGCAGCGCACGGTGCTGAACCGCGCCGGCAAACCCCAGGTGGCGGCCATCTCGGAGTCGTCCTGGCTCGCACGCCATCACATCCAGCTGCAGTGGGGTCTGCTGATCGCCGGCCTGAGCCTGCGGCTGCTGATCGCCAACAGCAACGGACTGGTCCTGGCCCTGCTGTTTGCTGCCTCCCTGCTGGCCGCCCTGATCAGCGGCTGGGCCTACGGCGGCAAAACCTTCTGCCAATACCTCTGTCCGTTCGCTCCGGCCCAGCAGATCCTCAGCGGACCGCGCAGCCTGCTCAGCTCCCAGGCCCACCTCGGCGGCAGCAGCAAGACGACCCAGTCGATGTGCCGCACGGTTGGAGCCCAGGGCCAGGACATCAGCACCTGCGTGGCCTGCGCCAAACCCTGCTTCGACATCGACGCCGAACGCACCTACTGGCAGAGCCTGAGCGGCAAGCGGGGCATGGCCTGGGCCTGGTACTCCTATCCAGGCCTAATCCTGGCGTTCTTTCTGCTGATCCAGAGCTACGCCCCGGCCGGGGCCAGCGACCATGGAATCGATTACCTGACGAGCAATCTGTTCACCTACGACGGCCGCCTGGCGGCCATGGCCTGGCAATCACTGCTGCCGGCGGGCTGGCCCCAGCTGCCGCGGATCCTGGCCATCCCGGCCCTGCTCAGCGCGGGGGGTGTGGCATCGGAACGGCTGTTCGACCAGATCGAACGGCTGCAACGACACCAGCTCCGGGCCGCCGCCCCTGAGCTGGCAAAGGAACGGGCGATCCACCGCACCCGGCTGCTGGCCACCTTCGCGGCAATCAACATCTACTTTTACTTCAAGCGAAATTTGTTTGACAGCGGCGACAGCCTGGGGTGGGTGGAGCTGCAGCTGCTCATAGTGGCGATCAGCTCCGTTTGGCTCTATCGCAGCTGGGATCGCGACCGCAGCCTCTACGAACGGGAGAACACCAGCACCAGCCTGCGCAAACGCCTGGCCAAGCTCGGGGCGATTACAACCCCTGCTGGCCGGGCGCCAACTGGAGGATCTCAGCCCGGGTGAGGTGTTCGTACTGGCCAACGCCCTGCCGGTGCAGGAAACATCCCAGCGCCAGAGCATCTATCTCGATGTGCTGCGGGATCTGCTCAGCTCGGGGCGCCTGGATCGCACCGCCTCCCTCAAGACCCTGGCCGACCTGCGCACCAGCCTGAGGCTCGCTGATGCCGACCACCAAAGCGCCCTCGAGATCCTCACCAGCGAAGACCCACGGCTGACCAGCCTGAGCCCCGAAGATCTGGCCGGCCTGAACCTCTGCCGCAACGCTGCCGCCCAGGAGATCGAAGATCTGCTGCTGCTGAGCGGATCCACGGTGCTGCACCTCGACCGCCTCGATGCCTACGGCCGCGGGCGGCTCAACCGCATCCAGATCGAGAGTGGTCTCGATGACGACAGCTGGGCCCAGCTGCTGAACGAATTTGGCCCCGGATCCCAATTCAGCGAACGGCAGCTCAGCCAGCGATTGCAGCTCGTGAACCAGGCCATGGCCCGCAGGCAGAGCCTGGCCGAACTGAGCCGGCGGCTGCCCCTGGCCGCGCCGCTGGTGCTCAGCCTCGACCGCCAGATCGCCCGTTTCCTCCCCGACCTGGTAGCCCTGATCCGCAGCGGCCTTACTGCCCCAGGGGAGCAACGGCCCGATGAAGACTGCCTGGCCCTGCTGCGCAGCCTCTCACCCAACGTGCTGGCCTGCCTCGCCAGTGAGGATGACACCACCACGGCAATCACCGCCTGGCTCGATGGGATCGAAACGAAATTAGCCAGGATCTCCCCCCTGCCGGAAGCGACCGAGGTGCTTGAGGGGCTCTGGCTCGATACCGACCCAAGCGTGGCGCTCTGGGCCCTGATGGTGCTGCGCCAGGTGGATAGCAGGCAGGCCGAACGACTACTTCAAACGCCCCGCACCGGGCTGCCGTCCAGCAAGACGCTGAAGGGCTTTCTTGAGGGTGAACAGCTGGCGAGCATCGAGATCCTTGCCGCGATCGCCGACCAGCCCCTGATCCAGCGCCTCGAACCCGGCGCCCTAGTGGGCCTAGATCGCCTCTGCAACCTGCGGCAGTGGCGCCAGGGAGATCCGGTCGAGCGCCCTGCCGGTGGGGTACTAATTCTTCTCGCTGGCAGCTGCGAGCAACGCCAGAGCCTGGTGCCGGGGTCAGCGCCAAAAACAATCGCCGAACATGGCAGCGGCACGATCGTGGGGCTGGCCGATTATTTCGGGGAGCCCAAGAGCGGCTCCCAGGCCAGGCTTGTAGCCAGCCCGGATGGCTGTAGCGCCCTGGTGTTCAGCCGCACAGGCTTCGGCAACCTGCTCGACGTCTCGCCGATCTTTGAGCAGTCGCTGATCCGCGAACTGGCGATCAGCTGCGAATCCCTGCAGCGCTCGTTGCAGGCAGAACGGCAGCAGCAACAGCACCAGCGCATGCGGCGCATGAGCACCGAAAGTTGACCGGAGCGTTGGCGGCCCTCCCTAGAGTTGCTTCCATCGCCAGATGTCCCATGACAGCCAGCGCAACGGTCAGCGGTATCCCCGTCTCCGCGACTCCGCGCCTGAGCCTGCAGTGCGAGCCGATCGGGCCCGACACCACCGCGATCCGCTCACTCGACTGGGACCGCAGCCGCTTCGACATTGAGTTTGGCCTGCGCAACGGCACCACCTACAACAGCTTCCTGGTGCGGGGCGAGCGCACCACCCTGATCGATACCAGCCATCTCAAATTTGCAAGCACCTGGCTGCCCCTACTCCAGGAACAGATCGACCCCAAAGCGATCGATAACCTGATCGTTTCCCACACCGAGCCCGACCACTCCGGCCTGATCGGCCACCTGCTCGACCTCAACCCCGAGCTAGAGATCGTGGCCTCCAAGGTGGCGATCGCCTATCTGGCCGACCAGCTGCACCGGCCCTTCAAAAGCCGGGCCGTCAAGAGCGGCGAGCAGCTCGATCTGGGCACCAATCCCGCAAGCGGCGTTCAACACCGCTTCGAATTCCTGAGCGCGCCAAACCTGCACTGGCCAGACACGATCTTTTCCTTTGACCACGGCACCGGCACTCTCTACACCTGCGATGCCTTCGGCCTGCACTACTGCTCCGAGGAGCTGTTCGACACCGACCCCGGCGCCATCGCCCCCGATTTTCGCTTCTATTACGACTGCCTGATGGGCCCCAATGCCCGCAGCGTGCTGCAGGCGCTCAAGCGCATGGACGGCCTGCCGCCGATCAGCACCATCGCCGTGGGCCACGGCCCCCTGCTGCGCCACCACCTGGGCCTCTGGCTCGATGACTACCGCACTTGGAGCAGCGAGCGCAGCACGGGCGAGGCCTACGCCGCGGTTTGCTATGTGAGCCAGTACGGCTTCTGCGACCGGCTCAGCCAGGCGATCGCCCGCGGCATCGGCAAGGCCGGCGCCGCCGTGCAGCTGGTGGATCTGCGCGCCAGCGACGCCCAGGAGCTCTCCGCCCTGATCGGTGAGGCCAGTGCCGTAGTGGTGCCCACCTGGCCCGCCAGCGCCGATGCCGAGCTGCAGGCCTCGATCGGCACCCTGCTGGCGGCCCTCAAAACCAAGCAGTGGGTGGGCTGCTACGACGCCTTCGGCGGCGACGATGAGCCGATCGACACGGTCGCCAGCCAGCTGCGCGGCCTCGGCCAGAAAACCGCCTTTGAACCCCTGCGCGTGCGCCAGGTGCCGGGCGGCAATGACTACCAGCGCTGCGAGGAGGCCGGCACCGACCTGGGCCAGCTGCTCACCAAGGAAAAGACCATCGCGGCGATGAAGGCCCTCGATGCCGACCTCGACAAGGCCCTCGGCCGCCTCGCCGGCGGGCTGTACGTGGTGACGGCCCGGCAGGAGACCGCCGAGGGGACGCGCAGCTCGGCCATGGTGGCCAGCTGGGTGAGTCAGGCCAGCTTTGAGCCCCCCGGCCTAACGGTGGCGGTGGCCAAGGACCGGGCGATCGAAGCCCTGCTGCAGGTGGACGATCGCTTCGTGCTCAACATCCTGCGGGAGGACAACCACCAGGAGCTGCTGCGCCATTTCCTCAAGCGCTTCCCGCCCGGCGCCGACCGCTTCGCCGGGGTGAGCACCCTCGAGGGCGCCGCCACCGGCGGACCGGTACTCGGCGATGCCCTGGCCTACCTGGGCTGCCGCGTGGTGCAGCGGCTCGAAGGCCCCGACCACTGGATCATCTACGCCGAGGTGGAGCAGGGCAACGTGGCCGACACCGAGGCCAGCACCGCCGTGCACCGCCGCAAAGTGGGGAACCACTACTGATGGGCAGTCCTGCCGACCCCAGCAGCGCGCGCCGCGTCATCCAGCTGCCCCTGGAACCGGGGCTGATCTGCCTCAAGGGGCTCAGCCCCAGCCGGCTGCGCTTCGAGGTGGAATACGGCCTGGAGCGGGGCACGACTGCAAACAGCTTCCTGTTCACAGCTGGGCCCTTGCTGGTGCACCCGCCCGGGGCCTCCTTTGCCGAACCCTTCCTGGCCGAGCTGGCGACCCTGGTGCCCGCCGATGCAGCCTTGAAGGTCGTGGTCGGCCACGTCAACCCCAACCGGGTGGCCCTGCTGCGCCAGCTGGCGAGCCGCTGGCCCCAGCTGCAACTGGTGAGCTCCAACCCCGGCGCCCGCCTGCTGGCGGAGCTCTGGAGCCAGCAGAAACCCAGCCCCGCCGGCAGCGAGCTGGCCCAGGTTCCGATCCCACCCCTGCCGCCGATTGAGGTGGTCAAACAGGAAACCAGCAGCAGATTGGCCGATGGCCACGCCCTGCGGCTGATCCCGACACCCACCCCGCGCTGGCCCGATGGCCTGATGGTCTTCGAGGAAACAGGCGGCCTGCTGATCAGCGGCAAGTTCTTCGCCGCCCACCTCTGCAGCGAGAGCTTCGCCGAGGCCAACCGCAGCAGCACCGAAGAAGACCGCCGCTACTTCTACGACTGCCTGATGGCACCAATGGCCCGCCAGGTGGAGGCGGTGGTTGAGCGCATCGAAGAGCTCGACCTGCGCACCATTGCCCCCGGCCATGGCCCGGCGATCAGCGAGAGCTGGCGCAGCCTGCTGCGGGACTACCACCGCTGGGGCGCAACCCAGGAGCGCTCGCGCCTGTCGGTGGCCCTGCTGTTCGCCAGCGCCTACGGGAACACCGCCGCCATCGCCGATGGGCTGGCCCAGGGGGTGGCTCGCACCGGCGTGCGGGTGGAGAGCATCAATTGCGAATTCAGTGAGCCCGACCAGCTGCTCGCCGCCATCCGCAGCTGTGACGCGATCCTGATCGGCTCGCCCACCCTGGGCGGCCATGCCCCCACCCCGATTGTTTCGGCCCTGGGCACGGTGCTGGCCGAAGGCGACCGGGCCAAACCGGTGGGGGTCTTCGGCAGTTTCGGCTGGAGCGGCGAAGCCCTCGATCTGCTCGAGAGCAAGCTGCGTGATGGCGGCTTCCAGTTCGCCTTTGATCCGATCAAGGTGAAGTTCAGCCCCGATGCGGCCAGCCTCAAAGCCATCGAGGAAACGGGCACCGCCCTGGGCCGCCGCCTGCTCAACGAGCAACGGCAGAGCCTGAAGCGCAGTGCGGCAGGCGGCCTCAGCGACAGCCGCAGCAACCCGGCCGTGCAGGCCCTGGGCCGGGTGGTGGGCTCCCTCTGCGTGCTCACCACCAGCAAAGGGGAGGGCCAGAGCCGCCTGGGCGGAGCCATGGTGGCCAGCTGGGTGAGCCAGGCCAGCTTCACGCCCCCTGGGCTCACCGTGGCGGTGGCGAAAGACAGGTCGGTGGAGACCCTGCTCCACAGCGGCGATCACTTCGCCCTCAACGTGCTGGCGGCCGGCCGCGAATCAGGACCAATGAAGCAGTTCCTCAAGCCCTTTGCCCCCGGCGCCGATCGTTTCGCCGGCCTCAACCTGGAGCAGAGCCCGGGGGGGCAACCGATCCTGCCGGAGGCCCTCGCCTGGCTGGAGGCCACGGTGCGGCAGCGGATGGAATGTGGCGACCACTGGCTGCTCTATGCCGAAGTGATCCGGGGAGGCGTCCTCGATGCCAGCGCCAGCACGGCCGTGCACCAGCGCCGCAGCGGCGCCAACTACTAACGGGTACCAACTACTGACAGGCCTCCTGGGCCCCGCTGGGTAGGGCTTGCTCCATCCTCGGCCATACTTCGATCACTGCCCAGGGCATGGATGGGTCGCCGTTTGTCCATATCGCTCTCCCTCCTATTGGCGGGTGGGGTTCTTGCAGGGTGTAACGGTTCCCAAAATCCGCCCCAATCTGATCTGGCGCTCCTGCCCAGACAGATCTCCGCCATCGGGCGGATTGAGCCCCTCGGAGGCATCAGCAAGGTCTCCGTTCCAAGCTCGCTGATCAACGATCCCGTCCGTGAAATCCTGATTCAAGAGGGAGATCGCGTCGAGGCCGGGCAACCCCTGGCCATCCTCGAAAGCATTGATCCCCTCAGTGCCACGGTGCGTAAATCCGAGGCTTCCTTGCAGGTTGCCCAACGCAAACTCTCAGCCCAGGAAAGCGTGATCCGGCGCTACCGCGCCGACCTGGGCCAGGCCGAGGCGGAAGCACGCCGAGCCCGGGAGTTGTTTGCCTCTGGAGCCACTAGCGCAAACAGAATGGAGGCTCAAGTAGCAGAAGCCGAGAGCGCCAGCGCCCAGCTCGAGCAGGCGATCGCCGATCGGGCAACCCTGGATGCCGAACTTGTCGAGAGCCGGGCCAGCCTGGCGAAAGACCGCAGTGAACTGGCCAAGGCCACCATACGGGCACCCTATGCCGGCACTATCTTCAAAATCAATGCGCGCGCCGGCGACAAAGTTGGAGACTCAGGGCTTGTCGAGATGGGAAACACCAAACAAATGGGGGTGATCGCTGAGGTTTATCAAACGGACCTACCAGAAATACGTT
>NZ_JAGQCR010000153.1:0-7733 GCF_024346295.1 Cyanobium sp. BA20m-14 | reverse complement strand
CCCGCCGTCTTGGAGCGGTGGTCTACGTCAGTGATGTGCGGCCTGCAGCCAAGGAACAGGTGGAATCCCTGGGTGGCAGGTTTCTCTCCCCGCCAGAGCAGGAGGAGGCGCCAGCCGAATCCGGCGGCTATGCCAAAGCCGCCAGCGAAGCCTTCCTCGCCGCCCAGCGCCAGCAGCTGGCCGACCAACTTGCCCTGGCAGACATGGTGATCTGCACGGCCCTAGTGCCCGGCCGGCGGGCCCCGCTGTTGATCTCTGAGGAGATGCTGGCGGGGATGCGGCCCGGTTCGGTGGTGGTTGACCTGGCCGTGGCCCAGGGTGGTAACTGTGCCGGCACGGTCTGCGGCCAGACCGTCGAGCGCAACGGGGTGCAGCTGATCGGTGGCGATGGCCTGCCCAGCTCGGTTGCCAACCACGCCAGCGCCCTCTATGCCCGCAACCTGGCCGCCCTGGTGGAGCATGTGCTCGATGGAGCCGGCTTCCAGCTCGACCAGGAGGATCCGATCGTGGCGGGCTGCCTGCTCACCCACGATGGCCACTGCCGTTTCCCCGATCTCGTTTCCGGAGTTAACCGATGAGCGCCTTGACCCAGGCCCTGTGGGTGCTGCTGCTGGGCAGCCTGCTCGGTCTTGAACTGATCGGTAAGGTGCCACCCACCTTGCACACGCCGCTGATGAGCGGTGCCAACGCCATCAGCGGCATCACCGTGCTGGCTTCACTCACCCTGATCGCCCAGGCCAACGGCCAGGTGCCCCTTTTGTTGCTTGGATCCCTGTCGCTGGGGTTCGCCCTGTTCAACGTGGTCGGTGGCTTCCTGGTCACCGACCGAATGTTGGCGATGTTTTCGCGCAAATCTTCCCGTAGCGGGGGGGCACGCTGATGGCCTTACCCAACCTCTTACCAGCTTTGATCGATCTGGTGGCGGTGTTGCTGCTGGCACTCGGCATCAAAGGACTCTCGAAGGTCAGCACGGCACGCTCGGCCAATGGCCTGGCGGCCCTGGCCATGGGCCTGGCGGTGCTGGGCCTGCTGATCGAGCAGCCGCTCAGTGCCCAGGCCTGGCTCTGGATAGCGATCGGCACGGGCATTGGCGGCCTGCTCGGCCTGCTGACGGCCCAACGGGTGCCGATGACGGCCATGCCCGAAACAGTCGCCCTGTTCAACGGCTGCGGCGGCATGGCATCCCTGCTGGTGGCCCTGGGCGTGGCTATCTACAGCCCCGGTGGCGCCCCTGGCCTGGTGGAGCAGATCTCGATTGTGATCTCGGTTTTTGTGGGGGCGATCACCTTCAGCGGCTCAATCGTGGCCATGGGCAAGCTGCAGGGTTGGATCAGTACCCCGGCGTGGACCCAGAACTCCCTGCGCCATGCAGTCAACATCTCCCTGGCAGTTGCCTGCCTGGCAGGTGCAATCACCTTGCCCGGCTCTATGGCTGGCGCCCCTCTTTGGGTGCTGTTGCTGGCCTCCTCCCTGCTGGGCATCGGTGTCACCCTGCCGATCGGCGGTGCCGACATGCCGGTGGTGATTTCCCTGCTCAACAGCTACTCGGGTGTGGCTGCAGCCGCCGCCGGTTTTGTGGTGGGCAGCCAGTTGTTGATCGTCGCTGGGGCGATGGTTGGGGCCGCCGGCCTGATCCTCACCCAAGTGATGTGTACGGGCATGAACCGCTCATTGGTAAGCGTGTTGTTTGGTGGGGCCCTTGGCGGCGTAGCACCCGTTGGTGGGGGTGGTGATGAGGCCGGCTACACCCGCATCACTAGTTGCAGCCCCGAGGAATGCGCCCTGGCCCTGGAAGCGGCAGAAAGGGTGGTGTTTGTGCCTGGCTACGGCCTGGCCGTGGCCCAGGCCCAGCACGCCCTGCGCGAACTCTCCAAGTTGCTCGAGCTCCATGGGGTGGAGGTTTCCTATGCCATCCACCCGGTGGCAGGTCGCATGCCTGGCCACATGAATGTGTTGCTGGCTGAGGCCGACGTGCCCTACGAGCAGTTGCTGGAGATGGATACGATCAACCCCGAATTTCCCCGTACCGACGTGGTGATCGTGCTGGGTGCCAACGACGTGGTCAATCCCGATGCCAAGACCGATTCCTCCAGTCCCCTCTATGGCATGCCCGTGCTTGAGGTTGACCAGGCCCGCCAGGTGTTCGTGGTAAAGCGCAGCCTGGGCGCCGGTTATGCCGGCATCAAGAATGCCTTGTTTGAATTACCTCAGACGGCGATGGTCTTTGGCGATGCCAAGGCCGTGCTCAACGGCCTGCTCACCGAGCTGCGCAGCATGGGGATCGGCAAGAAGTAGGGGCAATATGTCCGTTGCTAAAATCTATAATAGAGAACGGTAAAGGCTTCGACGTCCCTGTTGTCTTGATCGGAGCCTTCGAATATATAGTTTAAGCCCAGGCTTAAACTCAGGTGCTTGACAAGATTGATGTCCAGGCCCGCCGTGATCATGGCATCAGCATTGCCGTTGCTGTCGGTATTGGTTGCCACGCCAACGCCGGCATAGGGGCTGACTGGGCTATTTGGATAGAGATCAAGTGTCAGGGGCATCTGGAAAGCGCCTTGGTTGTTTGAGGAGCCATCTGAGTTGACGTTGCCAAAAACGTAGACCGGGCGCAGTGAAATCGCCGTATCTTTGCCAATTTCCCTGCCAACGCGCCCGTAGACCATGCCAAATGTTGGCTCGCCGATGCCGATGCGTACGCCGCCCCCCAGCCCCACAATCCAGGGTGCAAGCGAAGTTTGGGCGGTGGGCTTTGGCTGATTTCCTGGCTGATCGCCTAACTGAACAGCTGGTGTTGGCTGGGCAGCTGGCTGTTCAGTCGTTGGCTGTTCAGCAGTTGGCGCTGGCTGCCAACTTGGCGATGAATTTGTAGGGAGAGGGGAAGCTTTTTGCCAGGTTGAGCCAGGCTGGGTATTGGCGGGTTGGCCCAATTCCCAAGTGGGCGCTGGGATTGAATCTTGGCTGGTCAGGCTGGAAGAAATGTCATGCTTGAAGGGCTTTGCGTGCCGATTCGAGTCATCAGACAAGCTGGCTGCTGGCCTGAGGGTTTGGGCCGCAAGGGGAGAGTGGAAGGCGGCTGTGCAAATGATCGAGATTGATACAGAGGCCGATATTGATACAGGGCCCGATATGTAAATCGATGGGATCTTCACCGCAGCTGCCTATTGTAAATATCGTTTAATTTAGCAGGCCCGTGCCCGGGGTCAATGGCTGATCTTGTATTTGGCTGCCGACAGCGCTGGCCCTGGATCGGTGGCGATCTGCAGACCCTGCGGGACACCTTGATGGTTCCCCGCGGCTCTGCCGATAGGGCTCAGCGCCTTTTGATCAGGGCCCCAGATGGGGGTTCCCTGCTGCTCAAGCTGGATCTGCCCCAGCAGCAGGATCCCTGCGGCTGGGTGCTGTTGGTGCATGGCCTTGGCGGCAGCAGTGATCGCCCTGGCGTGCGGCGACTGGCCCGTTTACTTGTTCTCAAAGGGTTCGCTGTTTGGCGTTTGAATTTGCGGGGTGCTGGCGAGGGGCGCTCCCTGGCCTCGGGTACCTATGCGGCCGCCTGCAATCGAGATCTGCTTCCTGTCCTGGCGGCTGTGAGGGAACGGGCCGGGGGCCGGCCCTTGCTCGGGGTGGGACTCTCCCTGGGGGGCACCGTGCTGCTCAACGCCCTGTTGGAGCACCCGGGCGGCCTTGATGGACTTGCCTGCGTCAGCAGCCCCCTGGATCTGGGTGCTTGCGCGCGTCAGATCGCCCGACCCCGCAACGCTCTTTACCAGTGGCATATGGTGCGGGGCCTGATTCGCCTGGCCCTGGCCGACCCCCAGGCGATCGCACCAGCCAGCCTGAGCAGGATCGCTCGGATCGGCACGATTCGAGACTTTGATGCCCTGATCACCGCACCCGGCTGGGGCTACGCGGACGTAGATAACTACTACAGGGAGGCCTCTCCCCTGCAGGGGCTTTGCTCAGGTGCCTCCCTGCCGCCCCTTTTGTTTATCCATGCCCTGGATGATCCATTAGTTCCCGCCGGTTCGCTCGTGGCACTGGCGGGCCAGCAGCTTGGAAATAGGGAGATTTTGCTGCCGGGCTGGGGCGGCCACAACGGCTTCCATGGCGCGGCTGATCCGCCCGATGGCAGCTGGGCTGATTGCCACGTTGCCGAGTGGCTGGCAAGGCGGTGCCGAGAGCTCCCGGCCGGCTTCCTCTGAAAAGTACGGACCAGCCCTTTTCAACCCGTGGGCTTGAGTTGTAGTTGATAGCGCTGCACAACCCATTCCCCAACGATCTGGCCGCCGATCACGTGTTCGTGGAGGATCCGCTTCATCCGCTCTGGCGTGACGCCGCCGTACACAATGCCGTCGGGCCAGATCAGCAGCACGGGGCCCTCGGCGCAGACCCGCAGGCAATCGGCCTTGGTGCGCAGCACGATGCCGCCGGGTCGGGCCGGATCCTCCAGGCCCAATTCTCGCACCAGGTGCTTGAGGGTCGCCCAGCTGGCGGCGCCGATGGCTGGATCCGGGCAGCAGAGCGCCTTGCTGGGGGTGGCGCAGAGCAGCAGGTGGTGGGAGACGGGCATCAGACCGGCAGCGCCGCGGTGGTCTTGGCGTTCAGCCGGGCTGCAGCTTCATGCACCGCCTGCCGGGCCCAGGCGTCGATGGCCAGCACGTCGTCCAGGGAGGGGTTGGCTGTCAGGTCGGCCCGGTGGCGATCACACACCCCGTCGATCAGCCTCGGGATATCGAGGAAATGCACCTGCTCGTCGAGGAAGAGGGCCACGGCTTGCTCGTTAGCTGCGTTCATCACCGCCGGCATGGTGCCGCCGGCGCGCCCCACCGCGTAGGCCAGCTCCATGCAGGGGTAGCGGGCCGGATCGGGGGTGCGGAAGCTGAGCGACCCCACCTCGGTGAGATTAAGGCGACGCCAGGGGGTTTCCAGGCGTTCGGGCCAGCTGAGGCAATAGAGGATCGGCAGCTTCATGTCTGGCCAGCCCAGCTGGGCCAGCACCGAGGAATCGGCCAGCTCCACCATCGAGTGGATGATCGACTGGGGGTGGATGACTATATCGATGTGGTCGTAGTCGAGGCCAAATAGGTAGTGGGCCTCGATCACCTCGAGCCCCTTGTTCATCAGGGAGGCCGAATCGACGGTGATCTTGCGGCCCATCGTCCAATTGGGATGGCTGGTGGCGTCGGCCACGGTGGCCTTGTGGAGGTCTTCGGGGGCCCAGTCGCGGAAGGCGCCGCCGCTGGCGGTGAGCTGGATGCGGCGCAGCCCTGGAGTGGGCACTCCGGTGGAGAGGCGGGCCGTGTCCGCCCAGGGGGTGCCCTGCAGGCACTGGAAGATGGCGGAATGCTCGGAATCGGCCGGCAGCAGGCGCGAGCCGCTCTTTGCCAGCTCCGGCAGCACCACGGGCCCGGCGGCGATCAGGGTTTCCTTGTTTGCCAGGGCTAGATCCTTGCCGGCCTTCACCGCCGCCAGGGTGGGCAGCAGGCCGGCGCAGCCGACGATGCCGGTGACCACCAGATCGGCCGTGGGCCAGGCGGCGGCGGCGCAGAGGCCCTCGTTGCCCCCCAGCAGCTCCGGCAGGCGCTCTGGCCTGGCGGCGGGCTCAAGGGCGTGGAGGCGCTCGCGCAATTCGCCAACGCGATCGCCGTTGGCCAGGGCCACCACCTCCGGGGCGTGGCGGCGGATCTGGTCGACCAGCAGGTCGAGGTTGTTGCCGGCGGTGAGGGCCACCACCTTGAAGCGATCGGGAAACTCTTCGGCCAGCTCCAGGGTCTGGGTGCCGATTGACCCGGTGGAACCCAGCACGGCGATGGCTTTCACGGTGGGGGGCCCTTAAGGTTTCGGCGCATCAGTCTCCCACCGCTCCTTCCCGATGACCGCAGCTCCTCCTCCACAAGCCCCGTTGCCGCGTGGTTACGTGCTGCTCTGTGGCCTGGCCATGGGGGCTGCCGACGTGGTGCCGGGTGTCAGCGGCGGTTCGATGGCCTTCATCCTCGGCAACTACTCCACCCTGCTGGAGGCCATTGCGGGCTTCGATCTGGAGCTGCTCAAACTGCTCGCTGGGGGGCGGTGGGCTTCGGCGGCTGAACGGGTGCATTTGGGTCCCCTGCTGCTCCTGCTGGCCGGGATTTTCAGCTCGGTGCTCCTGCTGGTGCGACCGATCACCTGGCTTTATGAATTTCACCCGGTTTTTCTATTTGCCTTCTTCTTCGGTTTGATCGTGGACTCGAACGTACTGATTGCCCGCCATGTCCAGTGGGGTGCCGGCGGCCTGGTGGCGATGGCGCTGGGGGCGGCCGGGGCCCTCGTGTTTGTGACCCGGGTGCCAGTGACCATGCCCCACAACCCTTTCACCCTCTTCTGGAGCGGTGCGGTGGCGTTCATGGCGATTATCTGGCCTGGGATCTCCGGCTCCTTGCTGCTGTTGGTGCTGGGTCATTACCAGCACGTGATGGAGGCGGTCAAGGGCCTCGACCTGGTTGTGCCGCTGCCCTTCGCCCTGGGATGTGCCACCGGGCTGATCGCTCTTGTGCAGCTGCTGCGCTGGCTGCTGGCCCGCTGGCACGGCCAGACGGTGGCCCTGTTGGTGGGGGTGATGGCCGGCTCGCTCTGGAAGATCTGGCCGTTCCTCACCGTCCTTGAGAGCAGCACCAACGCCAAGGGCAAGCTGATCGTGCTGCGCGATGCCCTGGCAGCGCCGCCCAGTGCTTCGGCCCTGCTGGTGGCCCTGCTGCTGGGGGCGATTGGGGTGCTGTTGGTGGTGGGCCTGGAGTGGTTGCAGCAGCGGGTGGGTGTGGCTGAAATGGGCGGCTGAGACCTGTCGATGGCCTTGGCCTGGCCATGTCGAGCTTCGACCTGATCGGCCGCGGGGCGGGCTGATTAGGCTCGAGCTGCCCCCGCCTTTGGCTTTTGAACGCCTTTCTGCAGCGCTGGAACTTCATTGAGCGGGCCCGACTGGAGCGGCAGCTGTGGGAGGCCTTCGAGCGCAAGGAAGACCTGGAGGCGCTGGTGGAGAACTGTCCGCCCGGTTTTCAGAAGGAGGTGTGGACCACCACCTTGCAGCGGCTTCGCAAGATCGAGCGAATGATGCAGGGCCAACAGCGTCCGCCTGGAAGCTGAGTTGTTTGTGCCGATCAGGCCAGCCCAGTCCCCCAGCCCAATTCACTCAGCCCCGAATTCACTTAGCTCCGAATCCACTCGGTGACACCGCCGGGTCGGTCGATCAGCTCGATGCCCTGGGTTTTGAGGCCGTCGCGGATCCGATCGGCTTCTGTGAAGTTGCGGGCGGCCTTGGCGGCTTGGCGGGCTGTGATCTGGGCGTCGATCTCGGCGTCGCTGGGGCCCGCTGATCCCGATTCAGATCCCGATCCCGGGCGGGCGGCCGGGCCCTCGGCTGCCCGCTCATGCTGGAGGCCCAGCACCCCCGCCAACTCCAGCAGCAGCTGGCCCTGGGCCGCCAGGGCAGGGGAGGCGGCTGAGGCGGCGGCGGCCCCATCACCGCGCTCGATGCGGTTGGCCAGGGCCCGCAGGGGTTTGGCCAGCTCGAACAGCACGGCCAGGGCGGCGGAGGTGTTGAGGTCGTCGTCCATGGCGGCGGCGAAGCGCTGGTGGGCTTCAGCCAGATCGCAGGGCAGGTCGGCGGCATCGCTGGCCGGTGTGGCTTTGGCGCCGGCAGCCAGCCCGATGGCGGCGTTGAGCCCCTTCCAGCCGGTGGCGGCGGCCTCGAGGGCTGG
>NZ_JAGQCR010000152.1:0-7735 GCF_024346295.1 Cyanobium sp. BA20m-14 | reverse complement strand
CGAGAACGAGCATGGACATCAGGGAGAATCCTTCTATGCAACACCGGGTAGACACCCCCAGCGGCCCACTCCTCAACGACCAACGCGCCCTGAAGCGGGCCGCTCTAGCCCTGCGCTGCCTTCCCTTCCGGCGGGCCTTCTACGACGAGGTCAGCGACCGGGCCCTGAGCAGCACCGCGCTCTGCAGCCGGAACGACGCCCGCAGCCTCTGCCGGAGAAATCTCACTCCTGATCGGGCTGAAGCCGATTGGATCTGGCTGATCCAGCTGGGGGTGCTGCGGCGGGAGGTGGATGGCCAGGGCCTCACCGAGCGGGTGCGGCTCACTCCCATGGGCCGGGAGCTGCTTGCTAAGTGGCCCGGGGAGATTCCCACCCCCAGCGGGTTCGATCGCCTGTTGCACGGTTTGCACCGGTGGCGCCCCAGACTGTGAACGGCAGCAGCGCATAGCATTGACTAGCTATCTGCCACAGGGTGATGCCAGCAGAAGTCACGCTTCGCCAGGCTGGCGGCTCTGTGAGCGCCAGGATCCCCTCCGAGATTGCCCGCCGGTTTCACCTGGCTCCGGGAGATCGCGTGCAGGCGATCGCAACAGATGCGGCGCGCCAGTTCCAACCAGCCCTGCGTGAATTGGCCCGTTGAGCCGCATCCACCCCTTCATCGATGGGAACAAACGGGGTGGGTTTCTCGTAGCCGTTGTGTTGTTTTGACGATTCAACGGCTTGCTGCAGGCGACCTTCCCTGGTCGGAACTGGAACGTTGGTTTGTCGACCACAGCCGGGCCAACGGATGAGCCAGCTCCCTCCCCAGCCCCTGATGGTGCTGGGCACCAGCAGCGGTGCCGGCAAGTCGCTGATGACGGCCGCCCTCTGCCGGGTGTTGCGCCGCCGCGGCGAGAGGCCCTTGCCGTTCAAGGGCCAGAACATGAGCAACAACGCCTGGGTGGACCAGGTGGGCGGCGAAATGGCCTACTCCCAGGCCCTCCAGGCCTGGGCGGCCGGGCTAGAGCCCCACCACAGCATGAATCCGGTGCTGCTCAAGCCCCAGGGCGACTCCACCAGCGAGCTGATCCATCTGGGCCAGTCGGTGGGGCTGGCCCGCGCCGAGCATTACTACCGCGATTGGTTCCGGCCGGGCTGGGCCGCCATCCGCCAGGGGCTGAACGAGCTGCAGGGCTCCCACCCCGATGGCCGCCTGGTGCTGGAGGGGGCCGGCAGCCCGGTTGAGGTGAACCTGCAATCCCGCGACCTCACCAACCTGCGGCTGGCGCAGTTTCTGAGGGCCCGCTGCCTGCTGGTGGCCGACATCGAACGGGGCGGTGTGTTCGCCCAGATCGTGGGCACCCTGGCCCTGCTCAGGCCCGTGGAGCGCCCCCTGATCCGCGGCCTGCTGATTAACCGCTTCCGTGGCCGCCGCGAACTGTTCGACGAAGGGCGCCGCTGGCTGGAGGCCCACACTGGCGTGCCCGTGCTGGGGGTGATGCCCTGGCTCGATGAGCTGTTTCCCCCGGAAGACTCCCTCGATCTGCTGGAGCGCCGCGGCCGCAAGCGGGACGCCGCGCTGGAGATCGTCGTGCTGAAGCTGCCGTCGCTGAGCAACTTCTCCGACCTCGATCCCCTGGAGGCCGAACCCAGCGTCCAGCTGCGCTGGCTAGCGCCGGGGGAGCCGCTGGGGGCCCCCGATGCGGTGATCGTGCCGGGCAGCAAACAGACCCTGCGCGACCTGGCGGCCCTGCAGCGCTCAGGCCTGGGGGAGGTGCTGCGCGCCTACGCCAGCGATGGCGGCCAGGTGTTCGGCATCTGCGGCGGACTGCAACTGCTCGGGCGGGAACTGCGGGATCCCGAGGGCCTGGAGGGCGGCGACACCGGCACCCCAGCGGGTGGGCCCGTGCCGGGCCTCGACCTGCTGCCGCTGCACACCTGCTTCGGCGGTGCCAAGGCCCTGCGCCAGCGCAGCAGCCAGGCGCTCTGGCCAGGGGAGGGCCTCAGCCTGGAGGGCTTCGAGCTGCACCGCGGCATCAGCACCCCTGTGGCGGCCAGCGGCCTGCAGCCCCTGGCGAGCGACCCGGACCTGGGCCATTGGCAGCCCTACGGCACCCAGGGCGGCGTGGTGGCCGGCACCTATCTGCACGGCGTGTTTGAAAGCGGCCCCTGGCGTCGCCGCTGGCTCAACCAGCTGCGCCAGCGCGGCGGCCTGCCGCCGCTGCCGGAGGATCAACCCCACCACAGCCGCCAGCGAGATGCCCTGCTGGACCGGCTGGCCGATGCCTTTGAGGCCCATGTGAACCTCGAGCCCCTACTTGGCCCCTAACCCACCCGCCCATGGCCGCCTCCCCCGTCACCATTCGCTGGCCCAACGGCCACACCAGCCAGTGCCTGGCCGGGTGCGACTGGCTGCTCGCCGCCCGGACGGCGGGGGTCACCATCCCCACCGGCTGCCTGGGGGGCAGCTGCGGCGCCTGCGAAATCGAGGTGAACGGCCAGGTGGTGCGGGCCTGCATCGCCACCGTTCCCGCCAGCCGCAGCGGTGCGCTCAACGTGGAGCTGGCCAGCGACCCCTACTGGTGAGGTCCCGTGGCTGGGGCGGGATCGGCCTGGATCAGGCCGCCGCCCAGCAGCACCTCACCGTCGTAAAACACCGCCGCCTGGGCGGGAGTGATCGAGAACTGCTCCTCGGCAAAGGTCAGCTGAACCCGGTGGGGCCGCTGGGCCGCCCGGTCGGCATCGGTGGCGGGCAGGGGGGTCAGCAGGGCTCGCTCGGGCGAGCTGCGGTAGCGCACCTGCACCTCCACCTCGATGCCACCCACCGGGGGCTCAATCGAGACCCAATTCACCGCTCCAACCACCGCCCCCGCCCGGGCAGCCTCAGCGCGGGGGGCCACCACCACCTGGTTCATGGCGCCATCGAGCTTCACCACATGCAGGGGCTCGCGCCAGGCCACCCCCAGCCCCTTGCGCTGGCCGATGGTGAAGTGCTCGATGCCGTCGTGCTCACCCACGACCGTGCCATCCACCAGCACGATCTGGCCGGCTCGAGGCGCCAGGTAGGCGTCCAGGAAGGCTTTCATTGAGCCGTGGTGATCCGCCAGGCAGAGGTCCTGGCTTTCCGGCTTCTGGGCCGTACGCAGGCCATGGCGCTCCGCCTCGAGGCGGGTGTCGGCCTTGGTGAGTTCGCCCAGGGGAAACACCAACCGGCCCAGGGCCTCCTGGGGCAGGTCGTAGAGGAAGTAGCTCTGGTCCTTATGGCTATCGCGCCCCCGCAGCAGCTGGTGGCGGCCGTTGTAACTCAGGTCGCCGTGGTGCACCCGGGCGTAGTGGCCGGTGGCGATGCGGCCGATGCCCCGCTCCTGCTCGGCCCACTGGAGCATCGGGCCGAATTTCACCTCCCGGTTGCAGCGGGAGCAGGGCAGGGGCGTGACGCCAGCCGCGTAGCCCTCCACCAGAAAATTGACGATCTGGGCCTGGAAGTGCTCGCGAAAGTCGACCACATGGTGGGGGATGGCGAGCTGTTCGCAGATCCCCGCCGCATCCACCAGCCCCTCGGCGCAGCAGGCACCCTTGCCACTCATCAGCCAGAGGGTGAGCCCCTCCACCTGCCAACCCGCTTCCACCAGCAAGGCTGCAGTCAGGGAGCTGTCCACACCGCCGGAAAGACCCACCGCCACCCGGTGTTCACCCGGCCAGGCCCGCAGCCGCTCCAGGGCGGCACGACCCGCAGGGGTGCAGGCCAGAGCGGGGCTCCCAGAGTTGGCAACGGAGACAGACAACAGGGCAGACAGCCAGGAGTAGTGGTTCCATCATGAAACCCAGCTGTCCTGAGGAGTTGGTGCCAACACCCGCCACAGCCGCCTGGCCACGCCGCGATGGCGCCCATCTGCTGGTGACCAGTGCCGAGATGGCAGCCCTGGAGGAGCAGCTGTTCCACAGCGGCATGCCGGTGGCAGCCCTGATGGAAAAGGCGGCGCTGGCCGTGAGCCGCAGGCTTTTGCAACGGCATGGCGACCATCTGGCCCGCCACGGTGCCCTGGTGCTGGTGGGTCCGGGGCACAACGGCGGCGATGGGCTGGTGATCGCTCGCGAACTGCACCTGGCCTCAGTGGCCACCTCAATCTGGAGCCCCTTCGAACGGCACAAGCCACTCACCGAGGCGCACCTGCGCCACTGCCTGTGGCTGGGCATCCAGCGTCTCAGCCAAGCGCCTGATCCATTCGGCAGCGAACTCTGGATCGATGCCCTACTGGGCATCGGCCAACAACGCCCCCCCGGCGAAGGGATCCGGGTGCTGCTGGAGGCCCGCCAGCGGCAACGGCCTGGGGCCCTGGTGGCTGTGGACGTGCCCACGGGCCTCTGCGCCGACAGCGGCAGGGCCACCGGCCCGATGCGGCCCCAGGCAGTCACCACTTACACCATTGGATTGATCAAGAGCGGGCTGGTGCAGGACCAGGCCCTGGCGGCGGTGGGGGAACTGGAGCGAATCGACCTGGGTTTGCCCGGGGCCCTGCTGAACGCCCTGCCAAACCACACCCCGCTGGGGCTGGGCGAGCGGGATTTGGCCGAACGGCCCAGGCCACCCCTGGATCCGGCCGCCAGCAAATATCAGCGGGGCCGACTGCTGCTGCTGGCCGGCAGCGAGGCCTTCCGGGGAGCCGCCAGCCTGGCCCTTGCCGGGGCCAGCAGCAGCGGTTGCGGCAGCCTGCACGCTGCCTTGCCCGCCTGCCTGGCAGCCGACCTCTGGCAGCAATACCCCCACGTGGTGCTGGACCAGAGCCTGCCCTGCGATGGCCAGGGCAACCTGCGCCTGGATCAGCCCATCGAACTCAACCGCCAGCGGCTTGACGCCCTGCTGGTCGGTCCCGGCATCGGTCCAGGCATCGGCCCTGGTGCCGAGTCGCAGGAAGGTGCCTTTTGGCGCAACTTGCTCGCCTGGCCGGGGCTGCTGGTACTCGATGCCGACGGCCTCAACCGGCTGAGTGGCCCGGCCATCCTGGGGCTGGGCCTCAATGCCTGCGCTTGGCTGCAGCAGCGCCAGGGCCCCACCTGGATCACGCCCCACCCCGGCGAATTCAGCCGGCTGTTTCCCGAGTTCAGCGGCAAACCAGCCCCTACTTGCCTCGACGCAGCTGGCGAAGCGGCCAGGACCAGTGGCGCCTGTGTGCTGCTGAAGGGGGCCCGCAGCGTGGTGGCCGCCCCCGATGGCCGCCGCTGGCAGCTGCTGGAGGCCAACCCCAGCAGCGCCCGGGCAGGCCTGGGGGACGTGCTCGCCGGCCATGTCGCCGGGGTGGGAGCCATGGCCATGGCGGCCACGGGCGCCGCCGATGCTGTTTGGCTGGCGGCCGCAACCCAGGCCCACGCCCAGGCGGCGCGCCAACTCAGCCCAGCCGGGCAGAACGGTGCCGCCCACCCCTTGGCAGTTGCACTGCAGCTGGCCCGATTGTGCTGAATACAACACCAGGGAGCATGTGTTGTTTTGCGATTGAAAGCTAAAGGGTTACCGAAAATACACAGCTTCCGGTGAATTTGGTTAGATATTAATTGGATCCCCCCTCTCAGCGCTCTAATGACCACATCGCTCCAGAGGGCCAGCGAAGGCACCCGGCGACGAAGTAGCGACCCTGTCACCTGGTATCTGGCGACCATCGGCCGCGAGCCGCTGTTGACCCCGGCCGAAGAAATAGAACTGGGCAATCAGGTGCAAACAATGATGCGCCTGCTAGAGGAAGAAGCTGGAGAGATTGCCAGAGAATTCACAGATCATGAAAATAAGCTGATTCGCATTGGCAAGCGGGCCAAGCAACGCATGATGAAAGCGAATTTGCGCTTAGTCGTCAGTGTGGCCAAAAAGTATCAAGGCAAGGGCCTTGAATTACTCGATCTAATCCAGGAAGGATCCCTCGGGCTCGAGCGGGCCGTGGAGAAGTTTGATCCCACCCGGGGCTATAAATTTTCTACCTATGCCTTCTGGTGGATTCGCCAGAGCATGACTCGGGCGATCGCCTGCCAGTCCCGCACGATCCGCTTGCCCGTACACCTGAGTGAAAGGCTCACAGCGATTCGCAAGGTCAGCCTGGATCTGGCCCACAAGCTGGGCGCCATGCCCAACCGCCAGGAAATTGCCGAGGCGATGGCCATGCCAATCGAGGAGCTCGACGGCCTGCTCCGCCAGTCCCTCACCACCTCTAGCCTGGATGCGCCGGTGAATGGCGATGAGGGCCGCAGCTTCCTGGGGGATCTAATTGCCGACTCCTCAGGGGAGGAGCCGCTGGATCGGGTAGAGCGGGGCATGCATCAGGAGCAGCTAGGGCGCTGGTTGAGCCAGCTCAGCGACCAGGAGCGCCAGGTGCTTCAGCTGCGCTTTGGGCTCGAGGGCCAAGAGCGCCACACCCTGGCCGAAATCGGCCGTCAACTGGATGTGTCCCGTGAGCGGGTTCGCCAGGTGGAGCTGAAGGCCTTGCGCAAACTGCGCAACATGACCCGACGCATTCCCGCCACGCTTTGAGAGGCTGATCAGAGAGACTGATCAGAGAGCTTGATTCAGTCTTCCGCCCAGATGTAGCGGGTAAGTTCTTCAGGCTTGGGCTCGGGAGCCGCCAGGGCGAACTCGACGCAGTCGGCCACTTCAGCATCGATCTCCTGCTCGATCGCCTTGAGTTCCTCAGCTGAGGCGAGGTTCTGCTCGATCAGGCGGGCAGCCAGGGCCTTGATCGGATCCCGTTTCGCCCAGAACTCCTTCTCCGCTTGGGCGCGCAGCTCGTCTGGATCGGCCAGGGAGTGGCCGCGGAAGCGATAAGTGAGGCACTCGAGCAGGGTGGGGCCCTCGCCGGCCCGGGCCCGCTCGATGGCGCGCTGGGCGGCGGCACGCACCGCCAATACATCCATGCCGTCCACCTCTTCGCCAGCCATGCCGAAGGCAGCCGCCTTGCGCCAGATCTCCGGATCACTGGTGGCACGGTTGTGGTCCATGCCAATGGCCCACTTGTTGTTCTCCACCACAAACAGGATCGGCAACTTCCAGAGGGCCGCCATGTTCAGGCACTCATAGAACTGACCGATGTTGCAGGTGCCATCACCGAAGAAGGCGGCTGTGACGGAGTCGCTGGAGGCATCCCCCAGGGCGTCGCGCTTGTAGCGGCTGGTGAAGGCTGCGCCGAGGGCCACCGGAATGCCCTCGCCGATGAAGGCATAGCCCCCCAACAGGTGGTGCTCCTTGGAAAAAAGGTGCATGGAGCCGCCGCGGCCCTTGCTGCAGCCGGTTTCCTTACCGAACAGCTCGCTCATCACCTCCCGAGCCGGCACGCCGCAGCTGAGGGCGTGCACGTGGTCGCGGTAGGTGCTGCAAAACCAGTCGTGCTGCAGCTGCATCGCCTTGATCACGCCCGTGCTTACTGCCTCCTGGCCGTTGTAGAGGTGCACGAAGCCAAACATCTTGCCGCGGTAGTACATCTCCGCGCACTTGTCCTCAAAGCGCCGGCCCAGGGTCATGTCGCGATAGAGCATCAGACCCTCGTCGCGCGTCACCTTGGCGGGCACCGACGGGTAGAGATTCTCCAGGCGCTCAGCATGGGCTCCGACCAGACTGGTGTCGTCTGCAGAACAGGCGGGAGCTCCACTGGATGTAGATCCAGGTGATGTGGCTCCAGATACAGCAGCGATGTCGTTGCCCATGTGCGCCTGCGTCTTGCTGGCAACTCTAAGAGGTGCTGCTGCATCAGGCCTGACAATGGGCGTCATAAGCGCCTGC
>NZ_JAGQCR010000151.1:0-7771 GCF_024346295.1 Cyanobium sp. BA20m-14 | reverse complement strand
ACCGCCACAAACAGGCCCAGCTCTGGTGCCCAGCAAATCGAGGTCCAGTTGTTGTTGGCCGGCGTCTGGCGCAGGGTCCAGCTACGCCCATCCGCTGAGGTCATCACCCGATTGCCAATGCCGCTGTCGCTGACGGCAACAAACAGCCCCAGCTCCCCAGCCCAGCAGAGGGCCACCCAGTTCAGATCGGCAGCCGCAGGTTGGGGAATCCAACGAATGCCATCGCTTGAGGTCATCACTCGGTTGCCCGTGCCGCTACCCGCTACGCAGGCGTAGAGCCCCAGCTCCGGCGACCAGCAGATCGCCTGCCAGCTGTTGTCTGCCGCCGAGCGCACGGTTGACCAAACCACCCCGCTGATTCCCAGCACCGGCGGCGGGTTCAGCAACTCCGCCAGTGCTGCTGCCGGCAGCTGGTAGGTGCCGGCCTGGGGCCCAGCAGGCCTGGTGATCGCCAGCAGGTCGCCTGGTTGGAGGGTCATCAGCTGCGGCGATCAGGGCAGAGCTGGAAGGCTGCTGATGTCCAGCGGCATGTAATCGCCCAGTGGTTGGGCGGTGGCCATGGCTTCCTTGAGGGCTGCAGCATCAACAGCGGCGCCCTCGGTGCCGGCGGTGAGGTCCTCGGCAGCCGCTAGGCGCACCACGCCGACAGCGGCGGTGGTTGCGGGCTCAACGCTCAGCAGCGGTTGGGCCGGATCGCTTTCATCAATGCTCAGTGGCGCAGCCACCTGAATGCGGATCACCCCAGCGCCATCAGGGCCCAGCGCGGCATTGGCGCTCCAGTCCTCCCCGTCAAACAGCAGTAGATCCCCCTGGGCGATCTCCGCTTCGGCGATGCCGCTCCAGCTCGCCAGGGCAATGCCGGAGCTGCTGGCTAGGTACACATCACCGACTGCAGCCTCGGCCGGAGCCTCGGTGGTGGTGGGGTCAATCGCACCCCGGTAGGTAAGGGCACCGGAAATGGCTGCATGGAGCGTGCCATCGGCATCCACCGAGAGGTTGGTGCCGGGTTTGATCGCACCGATCGCCGCCGCAGTGGCCGGCGTGAGCATGAACGCCTTGACCTCATCAGCCGTGGCCCGGTAGGGCGTGCTGCCGCGCTGCACCAGCAGCAGGTCGGATGCCTGGGGCAGGGAGCGGCCGGCGGTAGTGCGGCTCTCGATGGTGGTGGCCATGGCGATCAACAGAGAAAAAGGGTTGGGAGATCAGAGCTCGAGTCAGGGCGGCAGAGAGCTAAGCAGGCGCAGGTCCAGTGCGAGCACCACCACCCCATTGCTGGCGGTGGCACTGATGAGCGGCGCCAGAGCTTCCACCGAACTGATGCCACCGGCTGGGGGCGGTTCAGGGGTGCCGCCGTCCTGCAGCTGGGCCTGACCCAAGAAGATCACCCCCTGCGGCCGACTGCTGCTGCGGCACTGGGCCGTCAGCTCGACCAGCACAGCCGGATCGGAAGTGGCCATCGGCGCCAGGGGCGTGCTGCTGAGCTGTTGCCAGCCCCCAGCCAGGAATGCGCTGGCTCGGTTGCAGTTGGCCGTGGTCAGAGCAGGGCATCACCCAGCTCCAGCGCTGCGAGATCCGCTGCAGCCGTGTCATTGGCCTGGGCTTCCAACGCCATGGCCTGCTCAATCAGCTCCGCCTTGGTCTGGCTGGCATCTAGCTCCACGCCATGGACAGCCGAGCAGTAGTCGACGATCTGGGCCTTGGTCATCGACTGGAAATCAGGCGGCTCAGAAGCCAGCAGGGCTTCTCCATCGCTTGTGGCCGGTGCGCCCGTTGCGCTTTCCGGTTCAACCAGCTCAGGGCTGGGCAATTCGGAGAGCTCCGCGGTGCTGCGCTCAGCGAGGGCTGCTGGTTTTGCATCAGGCTCCGGCCCTGGCTGCGGTGCAGGCTCCGGCTCCGGTTCTGGCTCCGGCTCTGGTTGTTCCGGCTCGGGTTCCGGTGTCGGCGGCTGTGTGTGTAGCTGCCAGCCCAATGCCTGCCAGCCGGCCAGGTGCACCGGCCAGATCGAGCGGCTTTCGCCGTCCTTAACGATCAGCAGCTGGCTAGGCGGCAGCAGAGATTCATCGCCCGCACCTGGATCCGGGGTGACGATCAGCCGCTGCTCCGGGCCCGATAGGTGAACGGGCGTGGAGGCGGGGTTGTTGCTATCGAGGGGTTGCAGCAGTTGCAGCGGCATTGCGGTGTCCATGGCACTCACCTCAAAGCCCCTGGTTGGCGGTCAGCGCCACGCACATCCCTACCGGTGTGCTCGGAGAGATCACAGCGCGGGCCAGCCGCAGGCAGGGCGGCGTGACCAACTCGCTGTCGGCTGGATTGAGCAGCAGGGCAGCACCACTGATGCTTGCCTCCACCTTGCCGCCGGCGGCGGGGATAGCGACAGCAGCGGCAGTGATCCAACTGCCGGCTGTGCCATCAGCCAGTAGCGGCGCTAGCTCCAGGGTCACGGTTACCGCGTCGCTGTGGCCGGGGTGAGAAGCCACCAGCACAAAGGAGCAGGAGGCATCGAGGTCGGTGCCGAGGTTGATGACATCGCCGCTGCTGCGGCTGTGCTCGTAGCAGTCGGTAGCCGAATGGTTGATCCAGCCGACGAGCACCGTCTGGGCATCGAGCAGCCGGGTGGCTTGAGTGGTCATGGATAGGGCTCCTGTGGGGAATAAATGTGTGGTTCTGGGCAGTCCTCCGGGGTTGGGCCTGGCGCTTAGGGCAGAACCAGCGGCATGGGCGCCACGTTGTAAAGGCGGGCAGCGGCCTTGCGGTTGCAGACGGCAAAACCCACGTACCAATCCACCCGCGTGCGGAACACCGGTGCGTCATGCACCTCCCCAAAATCACGCACCGCAATGCCATACCTGCCCTCAAACGGCCCCTGCAGACCGCAGACCGCCGCATCACCCAGCACGCAGCAGTAGATCGAGGTGGTGCCCGCTGGTTCGTCGTAACCGAGTACGGCATGGCCCTCGGCGTCCTCCTCCACCAGCAGGATCTCGATCCCCTCGAAATAGTGGCGGCCATCTATCACCTCATACAGCTCCCCGCCGGCCTGACGGGAGGCGGTACTGATCTGGCGGCGAGCGGCCTTGCTGGCGATCAGAACCTTGTCGCCGCCGTAGCCGATCACGCTGTCGCTCAATGCCTCCAGCGCCAGCAGGTTGAGGGTGCTGCCGCCGTTGTCGATCGTTTGCTCGTCTCCAGGTGCCAGGCGCTTGCTCAGTCCGTTGAAGGCCCGCGGATCGAAGGTGTCGTCGCCGTTGATGATCGCCGCCTCAAGAGTCAGGCGCATCGAGCGGACCTTCATCTCGGTTTGGGCAGCTCTGGCCTCAGGGCCCTGCAGATCAACGATCGAGCGGTCCACATCCAGATCACCGCCAAAGAGGTGCACAAACTCCGAATCGGAGTTGATCACCCCATAGCTCTGGCGGTAGCCCTCATTCACTGCCCGAAAACCAACGCGGGGCAGCTTGGTTTCAGCCGGGAAGCTCAATGAGCCACCGACGAGGTTGCGGAAGGGCAGGCGGCGCAGCAGCTCCCCCTCAGCAAAGGTCTTGAGCACCGCCAGCTGTTCAGCGCGGCGGGCGTATTTCTGCGCCTCGATCAAGGTCAGGCCCAAGGGCACTCTCCCGGGGCCTTGCCCCAGTGACAACAGCAGCTGTTGCCAGGTCGCGTCTGGACCGTTGGTTGGTGGTCAGCTCAGGGCATGGCGTTGGTGCTCACTCCTCAGCAGCTCAGCAGCAGCGCCCTGGCCGGGATGCGGTGTGGAGCACGAGCTCATGTACCACCAGTCCACTGCGGCTAGTCCGCAGCAGCCTGCTCATGGGTGACGCGCCGGTGCCGCTGAGGCTGCTGCATGGGCGGTTGTGCGTTGGAGATCAGAGCGGAGCTGGTGTTTCGCTAAACCCGATTGGTATTGCTGCAGGGGCACGGGCGAATCGATCAGGGCTGCTGAGCTATGGGCTTTTCCCCCGAATTCAGCGTTTTCCCACCACAAACGGCGACTTTTCCACAAGCTGAACTCCCAAGACCCCGCTGCTGGCGCCAGCAGTGCAGCACCCGCTGTGGAAAAGCCCTCTCCTCTTGACCGGCGGCAGCGGGGAGTTTTGGCCAGCCCGAGAGGAACAGCAAGCCGCCAGGAAGGCAGCTCAGGACTTGCTTCTTACGGAGAGACACGGCCTTGTCGGACTGGTTTTGCTGCTTTGACGCTGGTGCGGTGCTCGTGACTTGATGGGTGCACTGCCGTGATGAACGCATGAGCCAAATTCCCGACCATCTGCCGGTCCACGTGAGCGTCGTCAATGAGTTCCCGGAGGACCTGTACCAGGCGATGCGGGATTTCATCAGCAGCCATCCCAACTGGGACCAGTACCGCCTGCTGCAAGCAGCGCTTGCGGGCTTCCTGTTCCAGCACGGCTGCAAGGACCGGGCCGTAAGCCGCCACTACCTCGACGGTTTGTTCCAGCGCGATCCGGCTACTGCGGCGCGGCCGATCTCCCACAACTGATGGAGCTGGCGACGTGGTGATTTCCATTGCAGGCCTGGCCGGCACGCGCATCCGGCGGCGACGCAGCCAGCACCAGCTGGTGGGGCAGTGCTGCGACCGGTTGCGGCCTTCTTTCCTGCGCCGGCGGCTGGAGCAGCTCCTGCCGCTGCACACCGCGGCTGGAGCTGCTCTGGTGGACTGGCGCTGGGACAGCGTCTGTCAGCGGGTGAATGGGGTGGTGCTGCAGGACAACGAGCTCCTGCCCTTCCGCTGGTGGCCCAGCCACAATCGGTTCGAGCTGCGCACGGCGATCATGCAGATCAGGCCGTTGGGCTAAGGCCCAGGGAGCTGCCCTCTCTGGCGGCGGCAGCAGCAGCAGGCGCTCAAGCAGGTTGAGCAGGCCAGCTTGATCCGCCATAGCTGCTTCCGGCTGGTAGCCAAGGGCAGCGCGCAACCGCGGCACCTGTTTCTTGATTCGGTCGCTGGATAACTAAACCCAGGCCACCAAAGCAGCGCCGATGGCCATCAGCACCACTCCGAGCCAGGCCTTGAGGTCGAGCTGCTCACCTAGCAGCAGTACCGCCAGCAGGGCAATCAGCACAACACTGAGCTTGTCGAGCGCCGCCACCCCAGCGACGGGCCCCAGCTGCAGGGCTCGGCTGTAGCAGAACCACGACACCCCTGTTGCCACAGCGGAGAGGGCGAGAGCGCCCAGGCTGAGAGCGGGCAGCTGGCGCAGCTCCTGCCAATCGAGCCGGCCGCTTACCAGCAGCACCAGAGCCAGCACAATCGCCACGGCCAGGGTGCGGAACAGGGTGGCCATCCCCGCATCCACCCCCTGCACGCCCACTTTGACCAATAGAGCAGTGACGGCTGCGGAGAGCGCGGCCGCTACGGCCCACAGCTGCCAGTTCTGCACAGAGCGTTTTGCATTGGGAAGCTGTGAGCGGAGGCTATTCGCGCTGGCAAGCCTTCTGTTCACAATCTCCACCGAAAAGTGTTGGGGGCTAGGGGCGCCTTGCGTTGGCGGGGCGGCGGCGGCAGCGTTCGACTAGCAGCTCCCAACTGGCAAAGGCAGTGGTCAGCACCACTCCCCATGACCACCCCGATGAGCGCCGAGCGGTTCAGCGATCGCTTCCGCTACTACCGCGACCAGCCGCAGCAGCAACGCGGCGTTCAGCAGCTGTTTGAGGCAATCAGCAGCACTGAGCGCGGCGAGGAGATCCTCTGCGAGCAGGCGCCCTGGGCACTCACCTACAGCGAGCAGCCGCTAGTCCCAGCAGAGCCGCAGGCTCCAGCCGGTGGTCTCGATCCCCGCGGTTCAGAGGAAGCCGGCATGGCTGGCCCCCAGAAGCCAGCACCGGTCAAACCGGGTGATTCCTACCTGCTGGTGAATGACCGAGATGAGGACATGGAGGCCTATGACCACACCGGCCAGTTTCTGTGGAAGCTCCCCTGCCTGGCGAGGGGGCAGGGCGCTGACACCGACTGGAGCCACACCAATACCGACACCCCGCCCGGTCTCTACAAGCTCGGGCAGCTCTACGCCGATTACGAGCAGCACCCCAATCCACCCTGCTCCGATACCGCCATGGCCTACGGCTGGTACTCATTTGACCTGGAGGAGTTAGAAGGCCAGGAGGTCAAGGCTGGCCGGGCCGGGATCATGCTCCACGGCGGTGGATCCGCCTGCGGCTGGCCAGGCGCCTGGGCAGCGCAGCAGCCCCTACATCCCACCTTGGGCTGCGTCCGCATTCACAACGCCGATCTACGCGACAAGGTGCTGCCTCTGTACCGGCAGGGCACGGTCTATGTGGGGGTGTTTCAGGAAAAAAAGTGATGGAGGGGCTGGTGCTGCCACCAGCTGGGGCCTGATCGCGAGGGACGAGCAGCGATGCATGCAAACCCTGCACCCCAGCCGCCCAAGCCGCCGTTCGACCGGGAGCGGTTTGTGTTCAAGATCCTGGCGGTGGTGATCGGCACCCAGCTGCTGATCTATTCGCTGGCCGCTGGGGTTTGTGGCCAAAGGGCGCTCCAGGGCCGTCCTGTTGGTCAGATCTGCCCCGGCACGCTGGAGCAGCTACAGGGCGGCTTTGATTCCACCCTCAAGCTGCTGCTGGCGCTGCTGGGCGGTGCTGCGTTGACGCGGATGGACCGGTGAAGGAGCCGTGAAGAACTGTTCGTTGGACCTACCGCCTTAAGCAAGCTGCCGTGGAAAACCAAGGGGAGCGTGGGCCCATGTCGGCCCTCGCCGCCTGAAAGAACTTGAACAGTGTCACCAGGTTCAGCGGCTAGGAACAAATCACACCTCTGATGGGATTGGACACCACCGAGGTACGCAGTGATCAAGCAGGTGGCTAATCACTGTCCTCGCGATCCTCATCATCGCGGGATTCCTTTTCCTCCTTTTTGTCCTCCTTCTTGTCCTCACCCTCATCACCATCCTTGGATGCGCCCAGGGAGGGCCTCTCTCGATCTCCCTGGTCTTCCTCCCTATCTTTTGCTCCCTCACCGCCGCAGGCGGAAAGGAGCGATATCAGGCTGGCAGCAGCGATGAACCGGATGATGCGCTGCATGGCTCGTGGCGGATCTTGTTCAAACCCACTCTGACTGGGGCGCCACCTCGGCAAAGGCGAGTTGATGTTTTCCGTTTAACTCGCAGCTGCTGCCATGCAGGAGCAGCACCCTGATCCGATTGCGCCGGGGGACTTGAAGCCTGTGGCTTACTCCGGGGCCTCTCCAGTTTGAGGCCCTCCTGACGTCGGACCTCCTCTGGGATCGGTCCCATCGCTGCGCCACACTTGGCGCTGAATCCCATGGCCACCTATCCCGCCCAGTCCAAGTTCTGCCGGCCAGAAGAAGATCCCTTCCTGCTGCTTGATCGCGCCTCGCGCTCCATCGAGCAGCTGCTGCAGCGCGATCTGCCGCTGCGTCGCACCTGGAGCGAGCAGCCCTATGGAGAAGAAGAAATCACCCTCCTAGAAGAGGAGGTGCTGCCTGCCATTGCTCAGTGCCTGGCACGAATCGATGCCATCGATTCAGCCCTTAGCGCAGCTGGAGAAGAGCTCTATCGCCAAGAGGTATTGGCAGCTGCTCAGAAGCGCCGGGTTCTCCTCCCTGGGGAGGTGGCGCTCATCTGAGCTCATGCAGGCCGCCATATCGGCGGCCTGCTTTATCTCTTCCCCCACCAAGTGCACCTATCGGTGGTGGTCTACGGGGCGCACCTCTCGGTGCAGTTCTACTGAGCGCACCTAACAGTGCGACAGAGCCTGGAGGACAAGGGTTTGATACGCGCAGGGA
>NZ_JAGQCR010000150.1:0-7772 GCF_024346295.1 Cyanobium sp. BA20m-14 | reverse complement strand
CAGCAAAGGGGCAGGTGCCCTGATCGCTCTGGTACTAAGCCTCGGCGTATTGCTTCTCAACCTCGTTGCCCTTGTGGTGGGTCTGTGGTTTGGTCTTACCCAACCGACACTTCAGGCCGGCATCGCAACCCTGATCGGCACGGTTTACAGGGCCATCCCACCCTTTTCGATGGGGGTCTATCTGGCGTCTGTGGTGCTTGCCATCACGGCGCTGGTGCGCCGCCGCGGCAGCCGGGCCCTGGCCACATGGGCCATCGCCCTCAGCGCTGTGCAACTTCTGGCCTATGGCGTCGGGGCCGCCTCTGGACTGCTACCGCGGTGAAACTCAGACCGTTGCCTGCGGCAGCGCTCTGACATCACAATCAACCCCGATCAAGAACTTCTGCTGTGATCCACTTACCTGCATCCAGGCAACGGCCGTGCGCCCCTCGAAAGTGACTTGACGTCGATCTGGATTGACCCCGCTCTGGTCATACCAGGTGCGCTCGCGGCGGGTCCAAGTCAGGATGCCCCTGTACGTACAGCGCATCAGCTGATCGGCGGCCCAGCCTTCCGCCTGCCCTCGGCTGTTGCAGAAGGCGCGGGGCACCTTGCGCACGATCCCCGCTCCTGGGGAGTAGCGAACAGAAAGGAATGGCTCGATCGGCTCGTCGGCCCATACTTCCCAGGCCAGTCGGTCGCGCTCCAGCTGCTCTGCTGCCTCGGCCTGATCCAGCTCCAGGCAGCGGTGGAGTTCGGTTGGATCCGGTTGGAGCTCAGCAACTAGCTTTTGGAGCCAGTGGTCGCTCAGAGGCTCGCCGAGCTCGAAGGCTCTGATCAGGCTGCCCACCTTGGAGACGTTGCTGGCGTCAAGACAGGCCGCCAATTGGCCGGGCTTGAGACCGCGCTGCATGCGCAAGGCGGCGAGATAGCGGGACAGGTGGCTACTGCGCCGAAAGGTGCTGGACATGGGGCAACGGGGTGGCGTTCCTGCTCATCAACCCCTTGGGGTTCCAGGATTGACCACCTTGCCCAGCAGGAACGGACGGCAGGTTGGTGACCGGCAATCCCCTGGAGGATTGGCGCCGGTGCTCGGGATGAACGCAGCGAACTCCTAAAGACAAGGTATGTGTCTTGAGTACTCCTGTGTCCAAGCCTCGTGCGAATGACAGATCAAAGACGCTTGTGGAGCAGGCGCTCAGAGGTCCTGTGATCGCTTAGCGACTAGTACCCCACGATCAAAGGTGAGAAAGAGCTGCGCGTCACACAACGGGCAGCGCGACCAGGAGCAGGTATCACTGCCATCACGACAGAACGTGGCTTGATCCTCCCCGTCAAAGCCCGGTGGAACAGGATTGCCAACTATTTCAACAACCTGCCCGTAGGTCATCCCGGCTTTCAACCTGGCGGCATTAGCGGCAGTAACCGGGCTGCTTGGATCAGGGATCGCAGAGAACAACAAGGCCATGGTGGCCAGAGCCGCAAAGCTCACCGGCACCATCAGGATCGCAAGAAGACAGCCCATCAGCGCTCCGGAGGTCTGGTGCCGATGATCAGCCCCCCTACGGCAATCAGGTTGGCTAGCAAAAACCAGGTGCCTTCTGCAAAGACGTTGATGCGGTGCCGCAACTCCGCCTGCTCCTGGCGTTGCTCGACTGCATTGATTAAGGCTGCATAATCAGGAATAAGAGCGACCCCAAACAGTACAGATAGCGATGCTCCGTACACAACAAGCAGGCGTGGAATAAAGCGTTTCATCGTGAGATATCGGAATGACTGCAATCAGCTTGCACCTCCTCTTGCAACTGGGCTAGCAGTCGCTTTGAACCAGGACTAGAAGATCGCGCGTAGGCCAGATGGGAACGGCTGAGATTACAGGTGGTGGTTGCAGCGTCAGCTGCAAGTTGATCGGTGAAAAACTCAAGGTGAGCCTGAGCGTATTCACTGCACTGTTCTGTATCGCGAATACTGCCGTCGCGAACGTCGCGCCAGCAGGAGGCGACGGCCCACTGCTCCTGATGGTCCTGCCCGAAGCCATCCTCTGATGGCGAGGTGAGCAGCAGCCAGACAAACCAGGCCACCGCTGCAAAGAGAGAAAAGCCAGCCGCGGCAGCCAGGGCCACGACCAGCTTGAGCCAGGGATTCATCAGCTGTTCTGGTGCTTGACAAGGCAGTAACGCTCATCAAAGCGCTGCACGGCATAGCGCGCCTCGGCTGCAGGCAGCATCGACTTAGCCAACGCCAGCGCGGCCGCCTGGTTGAGGCACGCGGCGTCAGCCACCCCGAACAGGGCCAGGGTGAGCGGATTGGCCTTGACCGCGTCGTAGTCGATGCCGGCCTTGAGCTCGCTGTTGAGGGTATTGATCCAGCTGCGGCGGGCGATCTCGCTATTGCCGTTGGCGCGGCTGGCGAGAGGAGCGGCCATAAGGCCGACCAACAGACCAGCAGCAGCTGCTGGGAGCATGGTCCTGAGGTTCATGGGAGCAGGCCGGTGGGCCATGGCAGAGAGGCCAGCCCAAGCTGACGGCTGAAACCGCAAACCAGATCCCGACTCCTGCGAAGGACGAATGCGGGAATCGGTGGGAATGCTGAGGACAGCACGGCAGCCTCCATGGAGACACACCCCCGTTCCCTGATCGCGGTTTACCGGGAAGCCCTGGCATCACGTCACTACGCCCGGCGGACCATCGAGAACTACGAGCGCTGGCTGCGGCGCTTCCTGCGCTTTCACCAGCTGCGTGCCCGATGTCAACTGCGTAGGCGCCCGCCTACCTAATTGCCGCCGTGCAGCTGGGTTTGTTCAGGGGTTTTGGCCGGCTGCTTCCCAAGGTTGCAGCAGAAGTGGATCTCAGTGAGCTCAGTCATCTGCTTGTGACAGATCAGGTCACCCCTGTGGCTCTGGATCCTCAGCTGCCTCCATCAGGTGCGCTGCTTCGGCAACTGGATGGGCCATCCGCCACGGGGTGGGCGAGGGCGATCGGTGGAGCTTCACGATCTGCTCGTCGTGCTTTCGGCCCTCTAATGGGTGTTGCAGGACTACCCCTGGTGATCGAGGCCCTACCGATGCCCGTAGCCGTTATTCGCATGACCTGAGCCCAATGAGTTACCTAGACGCGGAAGACTGATCCCCACAACGCGCCCAACCCGCCGGATCGGATTGATGAGCACCAACACCCAGGGCTGGCTGGCGATCAGCACCGACGGTTTTGCTGCCATGAACGCGGCACGGCCTCCGGAGCACCTGGTCAAGGAGCTGGTGCAGAACGCCCTTGATTCCTTCGCTGACGGCCAGCTTGGAAGGATTCGGCTGCAGTTCCGCCAGTGGGGGGACCACCTGTCGGTGGACTGCGAGGACAACGGCAGCGGAATCGATGCCCTCGCCGATCTGCGCGTGGTGTATCTGACCCACAAGACCGACAGCCATCGCAAGCGAGGGCGTTTCGGCCGAGGCTTCAAGGAGGCCCTCTGCATCGCCCAGCAGGCGCAGGTGGTGAGCGGCAGCCAACGGCTTGAGTTTCTACGCGACAACGGCGAGCGGGTTACACGCCAAAGCCAGCTGGCTACACCGCTGAGCGGAACGCGTGTAAGCATGCAGATGCCCTGGTCTGCTGAGATCTGCGAGCAGCTGCAGCGCTATTTCGCCCGGTTCCTGGTGCCAGAAGGCATTGCCCTGGAGGTCAACGACCAGCGGATTGAGCCACGGCCGGCCCTGCACCGAATCGACACCAGCCTCACCACCGAGGTTTACGACACCGGCAGCCAGAGCTGGAAGAAACCGAATCGCCGCTCCACCATCCAACTGGTGCCCTGTGCTGCGAATGAATCACCAACGATCTACGAGATGGGGATCCCGGTGGCGGCCCTGGAGTGGAGCGTGCCCTTCCACTGCGACATCCAGCAGAGGGTGCCGATGAACCCCAACCGCGATGCGGTGGCCTCGGGCTATCCGCTGAAACTGCATGTGGCCTGTTTGCCCACCCTGCTGGACGGCATGGGGGAGGCGACTGTCAAGGAGGACTGGGTGGGCGCTGCCGCCCGCCGTTGTGATGGGGAGGTGCAGAAGCGGATCATCGAACGGGCTTTCGGTCGCAACATCGCCCGCTCGGTACCGCGTGTGGGTGCCCGTCATTTCGATGAGGACGCCCGTGAGCTGGGCGTGCAGGTGATCAACACCGCCCAGGCCAGCGGCGGCTTCCGCGAGATCCTCAAGTTGCACGTACCCTCCGCCCAGGAGGTGGTGCGCTGCGACGAAGCCTCAAAAGCGGAGCAGGCAGGCTCCAAGGGCTTCTCGATCGCCGAGGCGCTGCGTGCGACCGATGGGCGCGGCCGTTGGCTTGAACAACAGGGCGGCGTGCAGCATGTGGCCAGCTGCCTGACGTTTGCGGTCTGGTTCTGTCAGCAGTTGGTGAACAGCTGCGATGAAACCCAGGACCCAGTGACGGGAAAGCTGACCCTCAATCCCAGCCTTCCCAGGCAGCTCTATGCCCACTGGAGTTCCAGCAACGTGCTCACCCTGGCGCTCGATCAGGCGTGCTTCTGGCAGGCACCTTTCGGGGCCGAGTCATTGAAGATTCTCATCCATGAAGCGGCCCATGCCATGAACATGCACCACGGCTATGAGTTCCGCACCGAGGTGGAGCGTCTGGCCGGTGTGGCCGCCAGTTTGATGCTGCATCAAGGTCTGGAAATCCAGAGCAGGTTCCCTTCGCTGCTTCAGCTCTCGGGTCTGGAGCCTGATGCAAGGGCATAAATATCAGGGATTCTTCATTGAGTCTGTTGGCTTCAGACCACCGCCACAGCATCATTCTTAGGGATTGCTGTGGTGACCTGGACGAAACAGGCGCTCAGCCACTACTTCCATGGGTGGGCATCCGGGATGCGCTGGCGCCTATGCCGGCCGCAAGCATCGCCGCTTCACTCTCCACTCCCCTATTGGCTTCGGCACGTCCTTCGGGCAATCTCCTCCACCAGCGGATCGTGCCGGCAACACAGCCACAGCTGTTGAGCTTCTGCTAAAGGCAACACGTTCAGATCGCTCGTTTGCAACGCGCTGATCTGATCGCGATCCAGCACCACCCCATCCAGCAGATCGAGCTCCAGGAGAGCGCTGCTATGGCTCAGGCTCTCGGCCGGCAACGGCACCCACTCGGCCCAGATCCAACTACGAACCAGCGGTTCTGCCGCCGCAGGCCCACCCACTCTCAACACCCCGCACGCCAGCCGGTGACGGTTCACGCCCTGCCGCAGCATGCGCATCCAGACGGCATCGCAGAAGCGCCGCCCAGGGCTGCTGCTGCGCTGTTGCTGCAGCCCCATCTCCGCGGCCAGGCGCCGATAGCGCCGGCTCACACTGGGCTGGGACACATTGAGCAGCTGGGCAGCAGCCACGGTGCTGCCAGTGAGTTCCAGCATGTCTACCAGCACCAGATCCCTCAGCACCGATGGGATCCGATAAGGGCTTCGGGGGAGATCGGCGGACATCCATCAACTGCAGCAGCCATACCAGTGTTCGCAGCAGGGCCGTGGATTGCGACCAGCTCGTGCGAACGACAGCCCGTGATTCGCAGTAGGGAATGGCAATAGCCCCAGTCCCACTGCAGGATGGATCCATGACCGGCACCCCCTTGCGCTGCCACCTGCTGATTGGCCCGCCCGGCAGTGGCAAAACCACATTGGCGCACCAGTTGGCGCCCCTGCTCCAGGAGGCCGATGGTGGCCCTGGCCTGGTGCTCTCCACCGATGTGATCCGAGCAGAGCTATTTGGCGATGCTGGCGTCCAGGGCCCCTGGGATGAAGTCCGCACCGTGTTGCTGCAGCGCCTGCAGACCGCGGTGACGGCCGGTCGGCCGGTGATCATCGATGCCACCAACGCCCGCCGGCCGTGGCGGCTCCTTTACACCCAGCAGCTGCAGCTGCCCCAGCCGGTCGAGTGGATTGGCTGGTGGCTCACCACACCCCTTGAGCAATGCAAGGCCTGGGCGCTGCGGCGTGATCGACCTGTGCCTGAGGCGGTGATCGAGGAGTTCCACGCCAGCCTCGACAACCGCTTCTTTCGGCCAGATCGGGCCGAGGGCTTTGCGGTGATCGTGGCCCTCAACCCCGGTGCCGGAGAAGGCAGCGATGACGATCTGCGCGGCCGCCTAGCAGCCCTGGATGGGCGCATCCGCAATGCTCTCAACCGCCAGCGCGCCGTTACCCCCCAGCTGCACCGATATTCACGTCTGCTGGATCTGGAGCGGCTGCTGTTTCTGCTCCGCCTGCTCACAAGCTTCAACGGCCTTGACGACAGCGATCCCGGCACGGCGCCCGAACTGCTCAAGATCTGCAATCCACCCCCCCAGGGCGATGTGGCCGAGCGGGCAGCCGCCTATCTCGTCAGTTGGAAAGATGTCCACGGCGGTAACAGCGACGGCTACGGCGATGTGGCGGCGATTCGCGCCGACCTGGCCTGGCTTGAGGCCAATGGCTATACCCGCCTCGACTGGCAGAGCGACCAGCCGATCGATCTCGGCAGCGCCGGCCCCCCAGAGGGCAGCACTGTTAACGGCGGCCACCCCGCCCTGGCGAGTGCGGAGGTGTTCCGGCGGGTGTTCACACTGCTACGCCACGTGCTCAAGTATCCCTTCGATGCACCAGAAGCAGCATCAGAATCGGAGCAATCGGAGCCGCAGCCATCCGCCCCTGCCCCCCCCAGGGCAAACCGGGCCAGACGGGCCAACACGGAATTCGGACCCTTCTACCGCCATCTGATCGACAACCTCCAAGAGATCGAGGGGAGCTATCGCCCCGACCAGGAAGCGGCGCTCCGCTACGACATCGAACACGTCCTCACCCCCTACGGCTTTCTGCCAACCGTGAAGGGGAAGGGTCGACCCCACAGTCGCCGCCAGGGTTATGCGATCGGCACGGCGCTGCTGTCGGCCGACCAACTGCTGCAGGTGCACGCCCAGCTCAAGGCTTCTCAGGATCGCCTCAGTGATCAGTCGCAGAAGCCCCTGCTGCTCATCCTTGAGGAGCGGCTCCAACGCGCTGGCATCCTCAGCGCTGATGGCAACCCCGACCGGCTACGCCAGCCCAGGCGGGCCCTTGCGCACCGTTCATACACGGAAGAAAAGCCTGGCACCCTCTCCAGCCTGGAGCTGTCTCCCCGGGTGGAGCGGGCGATCCGCGACCGCCGCCGGGTGTGGTTGCGCCATACCCCTGACGTGGTGGATGAACAGCGCCGGAAACAAGGCGATGACGGCAGCTTTCGTGCCTGGCCCCTGCAGCTGATTTTCCACAACATCAGCTGGTATCTGGCTTTTGAGACCGTCGCGATCGGCCGCAACGACGGCCTCGGCCTGATCCGCGTGCTGCGCCTGGATCGGCTGGTGCTGACTAAAGAGGATGGCAACGTTCGCCGCAGCAGCGAGCAGGAACACGCCTGGGCTCTGGAGCGACTGGAGCGGCTGATGGACGTCTGCGGTGGGGTCTATTTCGGCGAGGCCATCGAGGACCAACTGGCGGTGATGGGGCCGTTGCTGGGCCGCACTGTCAAGCCGCCCTACCAGGTTTTGCGCTTTTCCTGTACCCCGGCAGTGTTCAGTCTGATCCGTGAGACACCGCGGCGTTTACCGCTTGAGCACATTGCCTTCTCCAGCGCGATCCCTGGCGATGGCATCAAGGACCCAGGAACGCGCTGCATCCTCCTACCCAATCCCGCTGGGGACAGCCATCCATACCCGGTGGAGTATCGCCTGCCCAGTTGGACTCTCGAACGAGACTGGGATCTTCGCAACTGGCTCTTCCGCTGG
>NZ_JAGQCR010000015.1:0-24916 GCF_024346295.1 Cyanobium sp. BA20m-14 | reverse complement strand
TGCACCAGCATGCTTTTGCTGGTAACAACCAGGATCCGCTTGCCACGCCCGCGGCGAATCATTTCGCTGCAGAGGATGCCGCACTCAAGGGTTTTGCCCAGGCCCACCGCATCAGCGATTAGCAGCCGTGCCCGCGGCATCGCCAGGGCTTTGGCTGCTGGCTGCAGCTGGTAAGGAAGCGCATCCATAGCTGCCATATGCCCCACTGCCAGTGCGGCATCGGTGGGCACGGTGCGGCGCAGATGCGCCTCAAGGAAAAGCAGGCTGTCGCGGTACTGCGGTGAGGGGTCGGCCACCAGGGCCGTTTCCTCTGGCTGCAGCACCTTGAAGCTGCCGGCCGCCTGTTCCACCGCCACCAAAAAGCGGGCTTCTTTCTCGCGCAGAAAAGGAGACACCCCCACCACATCCACCACCTGCTGGCCGTCAGAGCTGCGGCCCAAGCTGCGTACCAGCCACTCAGCACTACGGCACTCGATGCGTGCTCCGGGGGCGAGGACGGCTTCTGGCATCAGGGAGCGGCGAAAAACCAGAATTGTGTGCCGTGGATACAGCTCGCTATCACCACAGTCTGCGCTGTTTTGCTGCAAATGCCAGTCAACTCGTTACCTCCGAAACGCTTATCAGCACTGGCATTTAATGCAGATCCTGCATGGCTCGTGCCTTGCTGACCCGCACCCTCAGCTGCCGCAGACAAAGCCGTGCTGCCTTGCTGTGCGCCGCACTGCGGGGCAGCAGCAGCCATAGCTGCTCGATCATCGGTGGCTGCGCTGCCAGCGGCGCCAGACCATTGGCCTTGAGCCAGCCAGCCCCAAGCAAGTCAGCGCAGACCGGCATCGCTAGCTCACGGTCGCGGGCCCGCTTGAGCCAGCCAGCGGCTTCCTGGCAGGCCTCTGGTTGCTGCTCCACCCCAAGGCCGTGCCACTCCAAGGCCTGATGCAGCAGCGGCAATGCACTGCGGCGCGGCAGCAACACCCGCTTAGTGGTGGGCGTCCTTGCCACCAGCTGCAAGGCCAGCTGACCCAGGGGCATGGCGGTTAGCCCCTCCCATTTGGGCGCCTTTCCTGGGAGTACCTGCTGCTCCAGGCAGAAGGAGCTAACGATTGCGCCATCGAGTAGGCCATGACTCACCAGCTCAGCCCAGTGCTCAGCGCTGCGAAAGCGGGGCGGCACCAGCTGCACGCCCGACATCCCGTGCAAGAGGCTTTGGTGCAGCAGGTCTGTACCCAGCCGGATCAGGCCAGCCATCAGCCGGTGCTCCCGGTAGGCCAGCCGCAGATACCCCAGGCAGGCGTTCTGGCCGTGGCGGCAAACGGGTGCCCCCCGGCGCGGCAGCAACTGGAACTGCTGCTGCATCAACTGCAGGCTGCGGCACACCGTCGATTGGTGCAGCGCCAGGGCCGCCCCTGCTTTTGCCTGGGAGCCAGCCAGCTCAAGGAAGTCAAGGATGTGTAGGTCCTGCAGGGGTGTGGGCGGGGCGTATGAGTTCTCAGCTCGCCGTGGCGCGGAGAGGGCGCTGCTGCTGCAGGAGTGGGCCAAGGGAGGCAGACCGTGTTGCTGAATGCAGCGTCAACGCTCCGGAGGCTGGCGATGCCCTTTTTCGTGCGAAAGAGTGGAAGCCCCTGTTGCCTCTGCCGCGATGGCCCCGTTGCGCTGCCACCTGCTGATCGGCCAGCCCGCCAGCGGCAAAACCACCCTCGCCAAGGCCCTGGCGCCCCTGCTCACTGGCCCCGGTGAACCGCCGGCGCTGGTGCTCTCCACCGATGTAATCCGCGCTGAGGTATTTGGTGATACAGCAGTGCAGGGCCCCTGGGGCGATATCCAGCAGCGGCTGCATCAGCGCATTCAAGAGGCCGTGGCTGCGGGCATTCCGGTGATTGTTGATGCCACCCATGCCCGCCGCCCCTGGCGCCTGGCGATCACCCAGGCATTGCCGCTGCCTGCGCCAGTGGAGTGGATCGGCTGGTGGCTCTACACCGACCTGCCTACCTCGCTGGAATGGAACAGCCGGCGCCAGCGAGCCGTGCCGGTGCCAGTGATTCAGGAGATGGCCGCTGCTCTTGCTGATCCCCATTTCGGGCCATGCCGAGCGGAGGGGTTTGCGGCGATCTGCGCTGTGGTGCCTACCCATCACGGCGAGCTGACGCCGGTGCTGCAGGCCGAACTGGCCGGGCTGGATAGGTGCATCCGCTCAGCCACCAACCGTGAGCGCAAGCTGCAACGCCACGGTTACTCGCGGCTGCTCGATCTCGAGCGACTACTGCATCTGATCAAGCTGCTGAGCACCTGGCCCGACCTGGACGCAACTGATCCGGCCAGCGCCGAGTGTCCCGTGTCAATCAGGTTGATGGGTGGCGTCAATCTGGTTGACCGGTAGCAGAGTTTGTTTTGGGCTCTGCTGATTCCTGAGATTGCAGTTGGGATCGTGATCGTGACCAGGGCTGTCGCGTCGCGTCAATCAAGTTGTAGTTCCGGCGTCAATCTCAAGGCTGGTGGCGCAGTTTTCGTGTCGCCGCCTTGTTTCTTCTTGGCTGCAGCGTTGGTGTCGTTGATCGTGACGGCCCTGACGTCCGCGTCAATTACGTAGGTGGGTCTATCTGATCGCTGGAAACCCTTGCAGCTGCTGCTTTTTGCCTGTAGCTCTCGCCTTTGATGCCAACGATGTGACAGTGGTGCACCAGCCGGTCCACCGCTGCCACGGTCATCGATCCACTCGGGAAGATCTCGTCCCACTCCCGGAACGGCTGGTTGGAGGTCACCAGCAGGGATTTGCGCTCGTAGCGGTGGCAGATCAGCTCAAACAGCACCGAGGTCTCCAGCTCGCTGCGGCGCACGTAGCTGATGTCGTCGATCACCAGCAGGGCGTAGCGATCCAACTTCTGGATAAGGGCCGGCAACTCAAAGCTGGCCTTGGCCTTCTGCAGCAGCTGCACCAGGGCCGTGGCGGAGAAGAAGCGGCAGGCCTGGTCCTGCTCGATCATTGCCATCGTGATGGCAATGGCCAGGTGGGTTTTGCCAACGCCGCTGGGGCCAAACAACAGCAGGTTCTCGGCCTGCAGCAGCCAGTTGTGGCTGCGGGAAAGCACCTGCAGCTCCTGCCAGTGCTTGGGCTCGAGATGCTGGTGATCAAAACCATCAAGACCCTTCTGCCAAGGGAGATGGGCATCCCGCAGCAGCCGTTGGCGTCGGGCGATCAGGCGGTGGTCGACCTCCTGCTCGCACAAGGCGTAGAGAAACTGACCCGGGCTCCAGCCCTCGGCCTCAGCCTGCTGGGAGAGCGGTTGCCAGTGGCTGCGAAAGCGGGCGAGTTTCAGCTGCTTGAGCAGCAGCGGCAGGGCCGCTTCCACCGCAGCTGAGCGGGGCACCGGGGAGGAGGTGGTCATAGGAGGCCAGTAGGTGTTGGGAAATAACGGGATCGGAGAAGGCACTGCGGCGCGGCGGTACCCGGAAGCGCTGCTGCAAGCCAGACAGGGACAGGGTTTTGCGGTTCTGCGCCTGCTGCAGGAAAGTGAGGACCAGCTCAAAGGACGCCACCCGCACCGCCACATACAGGGCCTCGGCCATGAGCCGGGCCGCGCCATCGCGGTCACCGCCAGCCAGGAGCTGCTGCCAGAAGTTCCACCAGCGCTGATCAGGGAAGAGTTGACGCTGGTAGCGGCAATGGAGCAGGGCCCTGGGCTTGGCGCGCAGGCCATCGATCAGGTGCTCCAGATCGATGCACCAGGCCCTCGGGCCATGGCTGCCGCTGCCATAGGCGCGAGGCAACTGGCAAACCCAGTCGCTGCCCAGATACACGATCAGCCGGTCATGGTGCAGCCGCACCGCCACCTGACGGCCAATCAGGCTCGGCGGCACCGAATAGATCACCTGCCGCACCTCGATCGTGCTGGTGCTCCGCACCCGCACCGTGAGCAGCTCGTAGTCGGCAAAGCGAAAAGCGGGCAGTGGTGCCAACCGTTCGAGTTCCTGCTCGTGGCGCCGCTGGCGCGGGGCATTGAGGGCACTGAACACCTCGGCCAGCAGTTCGCTGTATTCGGCGGGTTCCTCGAAATCACAGCTGCCGCGCAGGATCAGCTTCTGCTCCAGCCGCCGTTTGACATGGCCATGGGGTGCCTCGACGATGCCGTTCTCATGGGCCACGCCGCGGTTGTTGCGGCTGGGGGAAAGGCCGTAGTGGCTGCAAAGCGCCTGGTAGCGAGGGGTGATGTCGAGGGCGTAGCTGCCATCGCGGTTGCGGCTGGCAGCTGAGAGCCGATCGGTGCGCAGCTCTTTGGGCACACCGCCGCAGGCGGCCAGGGCGTTCTGCAGCCCTTCTGAGAGGGCGACAAAGCTCTCGCCGCCATGGATCACCTGCCCATAAGCCCAGCCGCTCCAGGCCAGCCGGTAGTGAAACAGCAGGTGCTCAAACGGTTCGCCCCGCAGGGTGATCTCCACCCGCTTGACCTTGGTGAAATCGCAGAAGCCGATCTCGCCGGGTTGATACGCCAGCGGGAACATCACCTCAGGCGCCGGGCCATGCAACGCCTTCCAATGCTGCACCCGCCGCTGCAGAGTGCGTTTGAGTGAACTCCAGTCCTGATCTGGTTTTTGCTCCTGCAGGTGTTCCAGCAGGGTGGTCGGCGTCAGGGCCGGATGGCGTTCCAGCAGCGGGAGTAGCAGCGGATCCCAGACCTCGGCCAACGGGTCTGGACGCCGCCGTCCACGGGGTTTAGCGGCTTTGGGTTGCAGGCGGCCTGAATCAATCCGGTGAGCACTGCTCACCGAAATGCCCGCCGCAGCGGCAGCCACCTCCTGGCGGCTGCCGGCTCGTCGTTTGGACATGTACAGCGCAATCTGTTGAACGTTGAGAGGAGCAGGCATGGCCCGGTGCCCTGCGCATGGCAACCGGATTCAGCTGAACCCCTCCAGAGCGGTCAACCTGTTTGGCGCGACCCCTCAACCAGATTGTCGTCGGACAATTGCGCTCAATGCAGTTCAAGGGGCCAGCCTGATTTACCAGTGCCAGACCTTTCTGCTCGGTGGGGCACCACCGGACACCTCCCAGCATCTCCCCAACTCCTTCTTCTACCGCCCTACGGTGATGACTTGGAGCGCGATTGCGGGAACGCAGACGTAATCCAAGGAGAACACCCCACAGGCGGCAAAACCGGCAGATTCGAGCGGCTTGCAGCTGGATTTGCCAGGCTGCACACCTTGGCCAGCAATTTTCAAAGAAACGCCGAGGTGGAGTGACCAGAATTAATCACCTATCCAGACTGCCTGCGTGACGGCCTATTGCCGGCGTCTTCCCTAAAAGCTGGTGGGCTGGGCTGTGTCAGGAGGGCTGGCTAGTCTTGGAGCGAAGGCACACACGCCGGCGCAGACGACGAGTGAAGCCGAAGGCAGCTCCTAGGCCAAGCAGGGGTAGTGGGCCGGAAACGTTTGCGAGGCTCCCACTGGAACTGGCATTGACTTGGACTGAAATGGTGTCACTTATGTAGGAGGGGTTACCTGGGTCCAGCAGCGTCCAAGGGCCCAGGGCTCCGGAAGCAGGCATACCCAAGGATGCGAGTGTTATACCGCTGAAGGTGGAGGTGGAGCTGCTGTTAATGGTAGTACCTGAAACGTATGAGGGATCAATTCCGAATACTCAACCGCGATATGATAAGCCCAACCCTATGCCGCTGTTGCTTGATGAGGAAACGGTAGTTGACACCATGCCCGCGCCAAGGGTTATCGGCCCAGTGATCCCATAAGCGTTAACATTGGAACTTAGACCGGTAAAATACGTTGTCAAGGGCTAACATCCCAGTACAGCTGAAAGTATATAAAGAACTCGACGGCAAGTTCAACGATCCAGCTCCCTCAACAACCAGATTGCCGCCCGACTCATAGAAATTGAAAATCAGCACGGCCTGGGCTGGCGTAGCTAGGGCCCAAGGCAAAGGAGTTGCGGAGTCCTGAGTTCTGTACGGGCTGTACAAAATCCTGACAGTGGCGTTTGGACTATCCAGCTCCTGCAAACCCACCTGCATGTGGCGCGCGGCCCGCCCCTTGATTTCTGGCTCAGGCCCGCGGCCTGATCAATTGCAGCACCTGGGGATTGGTCGCCGCCATCCGGCGTTCCCCATCCAATGCAGCGAGAATCAGGCGGGCTGCTGCAGCCACATCTCCCCGTTCGGCAGCTAGCTGGGCTTGGCTGGTGTTGGTATGGATCAAATTGGTGAGCTGATCCCGTCGCCCGTCTAACTCGGAGGCCCCAGCTCTGGCTGCTGGCTTCGGGGCCGAAGCAGTTTGTTCTGGGGCCGCAATTGGCACTTGGCTAGAAAAGATCGCTGTCATCTCAACCATATGGAACTGAAGGAATGGGGGCCATCGAGGCCCCCCGCTCAGGTGCCCGGCTCTTCGAGATTGCCCCCCAAGGCCGCTATCTGATCGCGCAGGGTTTGGGACCTCTGCAGATCTCCCCGGGTGAGGGCAACTGCCAGGGCAAACTCCAACTTCTCTAGCTGGTGATCGCCCTCGCCGCTGTTGGAGGGGAAAGAGTTACGGGAAGGGGAAGCAGCGGACACCCCGCCAATTTGGGGGCAACGGTTGGCTGAGCCGTGCTGCAAACCGGAATGGGACTGCGTGGGATAGGCCATGGCCGCTTTCTTACCATTCTGCCACCGGTGACCAGCCCCCGCGCTCAGGCCGCCGCTGCCAGCGGAGCGGATTGCTCGTCCGGATCCTCCTGCATCTCAAGCAGGGCCCGGCAGTCGAGCACCAATCTCTCCACATTGGCGAGGCTGGCGATCTCCTGGGGATCGGAATCCAGCCGCCGATCCAGCTGCAGTTCCAGACCGGCCAAACGCTGCTCCAGCTTCACCAGGCGCTGGGAAAGGGCATGGACGGTGTGGGCCAGATCCTCGGCGTTGCGGCTGATGCGGAAGGAAACCGACTCGGGGGCCATCGCTAGACGAGCAGTGATGCCGATAACAGCACAGAAACCGGGCCTGGCCAAGGCCAGCTGAATCGATACGGTGGGCCCTATCCGTTGACACCTCCCTAGCCATGGCCCCGAGCCTCCCTTTGCCGCCATCGCCGCGACTGCGCCAGGGCATGCTGCGGATCGCCCTGGTTGCCACGGCATGCCTACCACTAGCGAGCCTGCCCAGCCAGGCCCAAACGCCAGAGAGCACTCCCAGCGCGGGCGGGAAGGGGGCACAGATCTATTGCTTCATGCGCAACAACGGCAACAGCCACCAGGTGAGCTGGGATGCGGCCTATGCCGTCATCAAGCGCCAGAGCGACAAGCTGTTTAAAACCTCTCCGGAACACGCTGCGGTGATGATCACCGAAGCCGTCGTCCAGAACCCCAGTGTCTATCCAGACTGCGGCCGCTATCTCGGTGACCTGTTCTCAAAACCTGAAGCCAAACCAGAGGCGGGCAGCAGCAGTGCCGCCAATAAGAAAGTCAGTCCATAGATCTCCCCATGGCTGGCTGCCGGGTTCCGTGGCGACCGCTGGGGCCCTGCTCACCGGGGCCCTGCTCATGCTGCTGGCAGGTTGCTCAGAGGAGCCGCTGCCGGGCCAGCAACTGCGCAGCCATGAATGCCTCCAAAACATAACGCTGGACAAGTTGCCCGAACACATCAGCCACTGCGATGCCGTAGTGGCGGCCTTCCCGGCCAACCCCAGCCCGCTCAACGACCGCTATCTGCTCCACAGCCTGGCCGGCAATGAGGCTGCCGCGTGCGCCGACATAGCCAAGGCCTCCTCCCTAGCCCGGCAGATCCCGGCAAACAGCCTGGATCCCCAACTACGCAACGATCTGAAGCTGCGTCAGGAGCTCTGCCGCCGAGGCAAATCCTGAGCCATCACCAGCGAGCCAGCAGATCCCGCACCATGGCCGGCAGGTTGCGGCGCTCCAAAAGCAGGGCGATCCTCTCGGCCTTGCTGGCGATCAGCCCATCGACCAACTGATCGGCCACCCCCAGTTGCAGCCAGTGGCAGGTGAGACAGGCGCCCATGCCGATGCGGTGGCAGCGGTCTTCCGCCTGTTCCACATCGCCCGGGGTCCAGGGCCGCTCAACCAGCACCACATGGCGGGCCCGATGCAGGGTGAACCCCAGCCCGCCGGTGCCATAGGTGGCAATCAGCAGGGGTTGCTCGCCCCGCTGAAAAGCATCCACCTGCCCCTGGCGCTGCGCCGGGGGCAGGGCCCCGGTGAGCAGGCAACTGGCGGCAAAACTGCGATGCAATAACTGGGCAGTGGCCACAAAGGCGGTGAACACCACCACCGCCTCGCCCTGGCTGAGCAGCCCCGCCACCAGCTCCCTGGTGGCGGGCAATTTGTAGTCGGAGCCGATCTGCCGCAGGGCCGTCAGCACCGCCAACACCTCCCCATCCCGGCGCACCTCGCCGCGGGCCGCCCGGCGGCGGTAATCGTCAACCTTGCTCTGGAGGCGGTGCTGAAAACCGCGGGCCTGGGCGCCAGCGAGCTCCACGGGCCACAACTGCCGCCGCTTGGGGGGCAGGTCGAGACAATCCTGCTTGCGGCGATGCAGCACCAGGGGCCGCACCAGCCGCTGCAGCTCCTCCAAATGGCTGGCCCCACTGGCCTGCCAAAGCCGCCGCCCCGCCTGCTCACGCCAGTGGCCCTGGCAGAAGTACTCCTCAAAGGCCCGTTGGTCCCGGGCCAGGGGATGGCCGATGGCGGCCAGGAGCGGGAACAACTGGGCCGGGCGACCATTTTTCATCGGCGTGCCCGTGAGCAGCCAGATGGCCCTGAGCCGGGGATGGCGGGCCAGCCGCAACAGGCCCTGGCTGCGCCGGGTCTGGCCGTTCTGGGCGAAATGGGCCTCATCGGCGATCAACACGGTGCCGGCCGGCGGCAGGGACGGGGGCAGCCGGGCCCAGCTGTGCAGCTCGAGCTGCAGGCCCAGGGCAGCCGCTTCGCTCTGCCAGTGGCCATGCAGGCCGACAGGGGCAATCACCAGGATACGGCAATCGGCCAGCCGCACCAGGGCCCTGGCGGCGACCAGGGCGGTGAGGGTCTTGCCCAGCCCCATGGCGTCGGCCAGCACCGCGCCGCGCCGCGCCAGCAGCCAGCGCACCGCGGCTCGTTGGTGGGCAAACAGACAGCGCCCATCCAGCAAGGGCTCACCCAGCTGGGCCGCCGCCACCAGCTGTCGGTGGGGTGGCAGGGGCGGCAGGGGTTGCTCCATCCAGGCCAGCCAACGGGCCAGCTCGGGCTCCAGCGGGAAGCGACCCGCCAGGGCCTGCCGCAGCGCCGCTGCAGCCTCCAGGGGAAAACACCAGCAGCGCCGCCGCCCCGACCAGGAGCCCCGGGGCCGAATCGCCCGCAACTGGGCCTGGGTAACCGCGTCGTAGGGGCTGACCACCTCGATCTGACCCGTCGCTCCCAGGCGCAACAGGCAACGCATCCGCTGAAGTGCAATCCTCGACACATTGACACCCCAGGCGATGAAGGCACACTTCCGCCAACTGGGGCGCTCTGATGCAGGCCAGGGATGGGGTTTTCTTAGAAGATCTATGTCCCAAGTTGCGCGTCAGACGCTGGCGCCAATCCCTTCACCTCGTCACCGATCAACGTTGCGTCTACTGCGGCGAACCCTCTGAATCGATTGACCACGTCCATCCCCAGAGCCGGGGGGGCCTGAGCGTCACCGAAAACTGCGTACCTGCCTGCCTGTCCTGCAACGGCCACAAGGGTGATGCCAACGCCTTTGAGTGGTATCGCCGCCAACCCTTCTACGACCCCCGGCGGGCGATGGCGATCCGGGCCTGGTGCGATGGCGATCTGCGCCTGGCCTTGCGCCTGCTGCAGTGGGTCCATCCAGGCGGAGCCCTGGAGGAAGCGGAAGCTCACCAGACCCGGCAGGCCTCCACGCCGTTGTGGCGCTGGCAGATGGCCTCCTGAACCTGGGGGCGCTCAGGGGCGACCAGCACGGCCAGCAGCAACAGCAGCACGGCCAGGCCCCCGGCCCCCTGCCCCCCGTGGGCGGAAAGATGCCTGGCGGATTTCAATGGCCTGGAACGGCCTGTTTCGGGCCTGGTGGAGAGTGGTGAAGAGAGTGGTGCTGGGACCGCCATCGCCATAGCTGCGGAGAACTGATACAGGTGTACTCATGAACGGGCCGCTTGTCAAGTCGGGGCGCCAGCTGCTGGTCATCGGCGCTGGCTACACCGGCCTGCGCCTGGCCCGCGCTGCCCGCCAGCGGGGCCTGGCGGTGCGGCTCACCAGCCGCCGGCCCAGGCAGGGGGAGGGTGCAGACCAAGACCTGGGCTGGCTGCAGTTCGACAGCGCCAGCGAACCTGCCCTGGTGCCCGCCGCCGAAGCCCTTGCCGGCATCACGGACGTGCTGGTGAGCGTGCCTCCCGCCCAGGGCAGGGCCGAGCCGAGCCTGGAGCTGCTGGGCCCGCTCCTGCGGCAGCTCCCCCTGCAGTGGCTGGGCTACCTCTCCACCACCGGCGTCTATGGCGACACCGGTGGGGCCTGGGTGGATGAAACTGCCCCCCCCGCCCCCCGGGCCGGCCGCAGCCAGGCCCGCCTGGCTGCCGAACAGGCCTGGCTGGCCAGCGGCTTACCCGTAGAGATCTTCCGCTTGCCGGCGATCTACGGGCCAGGCCGCTCCCCCTTTGCGTCCCTGCGGGCCGGCAAGAGCCGCTTGATCCACAAGCCCGGCCAGGTGTTCTCCCGGGTACATGTGGACGACGTCGTTGGCTGCCTGCTGCACTGCCTGGCCCTGCCCAGCGGGCGACGTCCAACCGTGCTCAACCTGACCGATGACTGTCCCTGCCCATCGAGTGAAACCCTTGGCTACGCAGCCCACCTGCTGGGGCTCAAACTGCCATTGGTGGAGCAGTACGCCGCCATTGAGGCCAGCATGGGTGCCATGGCCCGCAGCTTCTGGTCTGAAAACCGGCGGGCCAGCAACCAGCTGCTGCGCACCACCCTTGGCTATGACCTGCGGTACCCCAGCTATCGGGAGGGCTATAGGGCCTGCCTGGCAGAGGAGCTGGCCGGTGGACAGTCCTTGAGATCGGCCGGATCGGCCACGTAGGGCAGGCCCAGGTCGCCGAGCAGGCGCCCCCAGCGCAGCTCGATCCAGCCCTTATTAATTCCCGTTGCCAAGCCCAGCACCAGACCCCCCAGCAACAACCAGCGCAGCATGGGTTCCTCCACCACCAGCCAGTCCCCATCCAACTCCAACCCGCCGCGCCTGGCCATCGCCCTGGGGGATCCGGCCGGCATCGGCGCCGAAGTGACACTCAAGGCCCTGGCGAGCCCCCAATGGCGCCATGAAAGCCCCCTCCTGGTGGGCTGTCGCCGTTGGCTGGAAGAGAGCTACGAGCAGCTGCGCCACCAACCCGGCCCGCCCCTGCGGGACCCCGCCGAGCTGGAGGTGCTCGACCTGCCCCTGGCCGCCCCCTGCCAGGTAGGCGTCAGCAGCCCGGCCTGCGGTGAGTCGAGCTTCGCCTGGCTCACCGCCGCCTGGGAACAGGTGCGGAGCGGCCGCTGCCAGGCCCTGGTCACCGCCCCGATTGCCAAGGCCAGCTGGCATGCTGCCGGCCACCCCTACCCCGGCCAAACCGAGCGACTGGCCGAACTGGCCGGCGTGGTGGAGGCGTCGATGCTGTTCACGGCCCTAGCTCCCGCAGGCCACTGGCGCCTGAACACCCTGCTGGCCACAACCCACATCCCCCTCGCCGCCGTGCCTCGCCAACTCAATGGGGAGCTGGTGCGGCGCAAGCTGGATCGGCTGCTGGCCTTCTGCCAACGATTCGCCCCGGCCCCCCACCTGGTGGTGGCTGGGCTCAATCCCCATGCGGGCGAGGCGGGCCAGCTGGGCCAGGAGGAGGTCTGCTGGCTGGAGGCGGCGCTAGACACCTGGCGCCAGCAGCATCCGCAGGTGCGCCTGGAGGGCCCCCTGCCTCCGGATAGCTGCTGGCTGAGCGCGGCGGCGGCCTGGGCCGGCGGGGAGCGGGGCCCCGATGGCTACCTGGCCCTGTATCACGACCAGGGGTTGATCCCGGTCAAATTGCTGGCCTTCGATGCCGCCGTAAACACCACCCTCGGCCTGCCCTTCCTGAGAACCTCACCAGATCACGGCACCGGGTTTGGCATCGCCGGCCAGGGGCGGGCGCGGGCCACCAGCATGGCTGCAGCCCTGCTGACTGCCAGGGATCTGGGCTAAGGATTTCAGGCTAGGAATCTGGGCTGGGAATGTGGATTGGCCTATCAGGCAGGCCGAACCCGCATCAGCACCTGGCCGAATTCCACCGGCGTGCCGTTTTCCACCAAAATCTCCACCACTTCCCCGGCCACCTCGGCTTCAAGCTCGTTCATCAACTTCATCGCCTCGAGGATGCACACCACCTGGCCGACCCTGATGCGGGAGCCCACCTCGACGAAGGCCCCCTCACCAGGAGCCGATGAACGGTAGAAGGTGGCCACCATCGGGGCCGTGACCTCATGCAGATCGCTGCGGCTGCCAACGGCGGCAGGGGGCGGCGCCGAGGGGGTGACCGGCAGGGGGGCGGCCGCAGGCATCGGGATGGCCTGGGGGGGAGCCGCAGCGGGCTGGAACACCGCCGCCGGAGCCGCAGCTGGCAGGTTGCGCCGCACCTCGAGCCGAAAGTCGTCCCCTTCGAGCTTCAACTCCTGGATGTCGCTGTCTCCCAGGAGAGTCAGCAACTTTTGAAGCTGGTCGTGGCTTAGCTGCATGGCGCTCAGTTCTCCCGCCCGAGGTAGCTGTCGGTGCGCGTATCAATCTTGATCTTCTCGCCGATCGAGAGGAACAGGGGCACCATCACCTGGGCACCGGTTTCAACGATGGCGGGCTTGGTGCCGCCGGTGGCGGTGTCGCCCTTGACGCCGGGATCGGTCTGGGTGATTTCCAGCACCACCGAGTTGGGCAACTCCACTTCCAGGGGCTTGCCGTTCCAGGCCACCACGTTCACCTCCATGCCCTCCTTGAGGTACTTGCGACTCTCGCCGATCTGCTTGGCGGTGAGGCGGGTCTCCTCGTAGCTGCCCATGTCCATGAAAACGAAGTCATCGCCCTCCATGTAGGTGTGCTGGAGGGTGCTCTTTTCAAGCACGGCCTGGGGCAGCATCTCGCCGGCCCGGAAGGTCTTCTCCACCAGGCTGCCGCTCTGCACAGCCTTCAGCTTGGTGCGCACGAAGGCCGAGCCCTTGCCCGGCTTGACGTGCAGGAACTCAACGACCCTCCAGACCTGGCCATCCAGCTCAATTGAAGTGCCAGTTCGAAAGTCATTGCTGGAGATCATTCCGGCAGTTCAGAACGGGTGGATTGTACGTGGGGCGCCCAGAGCCATTCCGCTGCTAGGCGCCTATGCCAGAGTCCGCTCAGTCAGGGGCGTCTCGATGGCCAGGAGATCGTTGCAAACCGGCTCCGGGTACGGGCTGAAGCTCCTGGCGGCCTTCCTGGGGGCGCTGCTATTTGCCCCCGTCGCCTGGGCGGCCCTGCCCCAGGGCAACGCCGTGAAGGATCCCGAGGCGATCCTGCGCAACTCCCTGCCGATCGACGCGCCCCAGCTGCAGGATCTGCAGCACCGGCTGGAATCCACCAGCGACGACCTGCGGGCCAAGCGCTGGAAACCCCTGGCGGGATCGGTGACCCGCAGCCAGGCGCTGCTGACGACCCAACGGGACGCCATCCTTAAGCGCTTCGACTCCGAGGATCAGGCCACGGCCGCCGAACTGCTCGACCGGCTCGAGCAGCAACTGCGCGAGGTGGCCACGGCCGCCGAAGCCCAGGATCGGGATGCCTTCCTGGCAACCCGTCGGGCCGCCCTGGCGACCATCGGCAGCGCCGAGGCCCGGTTAGTGGGGCCCTTCCCATTCTTAATCCCAGCTGAGTTCGACGCCCTACCGAGGCTGCTGGGCCGGGCCACCGTGGCCATCAGCACCAGCAAGGGCGACCTTATCGCCGTGATCGACGGTTACAACGCCCCGCTCACGGGCGGCGCATTCGTGGATCTGGTGCAGCGCAAGTTCTATGACGGCCTTCCCTTCACCCGGGCCGAAGACTTCTACATACTCCAGAGCGGCGATCCAAAGGGCGAGGCCATGGGCTATGTGGATCCGAAGAGCGGCGTGGAACGGCACGTGCCGCTGGAGATCCGCATCACCGATGATGCCGAGCCGATCTACAACCAGACCTTCGAGGACGTCGGCCGTTACAAGGCGGAACCGGTGCTGCCCTTCGCCACCTACGGCACCCTGGGCTGGGCCCACTCCGACGAGAACCTCGACGACGGATCGTCCCAGTTCTTCTTCTTCCTGTATGAGCCGGAGCTCACCCCCGCCGGCCTCAACCTGGTGGATGGACGCAACGCGGTGTTCGGCTATGTGGTGGAAGGGATGGACGTGCTCGAGGAGCTCAGTGTCGACGACCGAATCGTTTCAGCCCGGGTGATCGAAGGCGCAGACAACCTCCAGCCCCACGCCTGAGCGACGAGGGCGACAGCCCTGCTTCAGGGGGCGTAGGAGTTTCCAGGCACCACCAGCCGCCGCCCCACCCGCGCCACGTGCTGCCGCAAGGGTTCGGGCAGCTCGTGCAACAGCGAGAGGTCGATGCTCCAGGGCAGCAGCAGGTCATCGAGAGCCCCCATCAGCAGAGGCGGTCGTCGTGGCGCAGGCCCGGCACTCATGGCACGGGAGCCGTAGAGCCACACCTCATGCACGGCGAGCTCGGCGCTCAACACCGCCAGCAGCCGGGCCGAGGCCTCCGGCGGCAGGCCGGGGATCACAGCCATGGCAGCGGGAGGCTCAGCCATCCCCTTCCTCGCCGGCGGCGGTGCTGCGGTTGTAGGTGTGGCTGGTGAGATTGCGGTCCTGAACCATCGCCAGCCAGCCCTCGCCATCGTCCATCAGCCCCATCCGGAAGGCCAGGCGCAGCGTGTCGCGCGAGCCGATCAGGCCGGCGTTGCCCTGCGTCAGCAGCAGATCCCTCAGCGTGTTCCAGCCCAGCTCAGAACGGTATTCAAACGCCTTGATCAGGCCCTGACGCTCCCGCTCATTGAGCGCGGGGGCTCGAAGAAGGTCTCCAGCCGATCGAGGGCCAGGCTGTCGATTGCCAAGCCATTGGCCGGCGTGGCCTTAATCACCCCTCGCAAGGAGCTGGATGGTCTGCGATGGATCCGGCTCCCTTGTGAGCCAGCATCTCGAGAAGCAGCTATGGAAACGGCAAACAAATCAATCCGCAGCAAAAAGCCGCCCCGAAGGACGGCCCGCACAGATCAAATTGGGCCTGATCTCACTGCCACTTCTGGGCCACGATCTCGGCCAGATCGACCACCCGCTGGCTATAGCCCCACTCGTTGTCGTACCAGGCGATAACCTTCAACATGTTGCCGCCCATGACCAGGGTGAGCTCGGAGTCGATGATCGCCGATTCATCGGTGCCGGCATGGTCGCTGGACACCAGGGGCAAGTCGCAGTACTTGATGATGCCCTTCATGCCATTTTCTGATGAGGCCTTGAGCAAGGCGTTTACCTCCTCCTTGGTGGTGTCGCGGCTGATATCGAGCACCATGTCAACCACCGACACATTCGGGGTGGGCACGCGCATGGCGATGCCGCTCAGCTTGCCCTTCATCGGCGGATAGACCAACGCCACCGCCTGGGCAGCCCCAGTGCTGGTGGGCACGATGTTGACCGCCGCGGCCCGTGCACGGCGCAGATCGCGGTGGGCTGCATCGAGAATGCGCTGGTCACCGGTGTAGCTGTGGGTGGTGGTCATCGTGCCCTTGACGATGCCGAACTCCTGATCCAGCACCTTGATCACCGGAGCCATGCAGTTGGTGGTGCAGCTGGCGTTGCTGAGGATGTCCCAGTCTTCGTGGCGGTATTGGTCGGCGTTAACTCCAACCACGAAGGTGCCGACTTTTGCCCCCTTTCCGGGTGCGGTGAGAATCACCTTTTTGGCACCGGCTTCGAAGTGCTTACTGGCGCCGACATCGTCGTTGAAGACGCCGGTGGACTCAATCACCAAATCCACACCCCACTCCTTCCAGGGAAGGTTGGCGGGGTTGCGGTCATAGAAGACCTTGATCTCCTTGCCGTTGACGAAGATGGCGTTGTCGGTGGTGGTGACATCGACGCCCCGCAGGGGGCCCAGCATCGTGTCGTACTTGAGCAGGTGGGCATTGGTGGTGGTGTCACCGGAGCCGTTGAGACCCACCAGCTCGATGCCGGTGTTGGCCCCGCGGCTCAGCCAGCAGCGCAGGAAATTACGACCGATTCGCCCAAATCCATTGATCGCAACGCGCAGGGTCATGGGCCGAATACGGCAAAAGCCGCTAGCTAAGGTGGTTTTGGCTGCAGATCATACAGAAATTAAGTCGCCGAACCCTCTTGCCGAAGGGAATCCGGCCATGGACCATGGCCAAACGCGCAGCAACTCGTAAAGGTCGAGAAGCTGGTGCCCGTTTAATTTCTTGCCCACCGGACCCTGATCAGGATCTGACCTTGCCGCCGCTGCTCGATCGCCACCAACCACTGCACTTCATCGGAGTTGGTGGCATCGGCATGTCTGCCCTGGCAGGGATCCTGGCGGAGCGGGGCTATGCGGTGAGCGGTTCCGATCCCCGCGACCACGCAGTGTTGGACCGGCTGCGCCGGCTGGGGGTGCGGGTCTTTCTGGAACAGAGCGCCACCACCGTGGCGGCAATCCGCAGCGGCACCTCCGTCTCCCCCCTGGTGGTGATCAGCTCAGCGGTGCCGGAAACCAACCCGGAACTGGCTGAGGCGCGCCGGATGGGTCTGGCCATCTGCCATCGCTCCGATGTGCTGGCCGCCCTGATCAACAGCCAGCCCTCAATCGCCGTGGCGGGCAGCCACGGCAAAACCACTACCAGCAGCCTGATCGCCACCTTGCTGGCGGCCACCAACCACGACCCCACCGCCGTGATCGGGGGCATCGTGCCGGCCTTCGGCAGCAATGGCCGCCATGGCAAAGGCCCCCTGCTGGTCGCTGAGGCCGATGAATCCGATGGCTCCCTGGTGAAATTCAAGCCCTCCCTCGCCGTCCTCACCAACGTTGAGCTGGATCACACCGACCACTACCCCAACCTCGAAGCCCTGATCACCACCCTGCAGAGGTTTGCCGGCAAAGCCGAGCGGCTGCTTGCCAACCGGGATTGCCCCACCCTGCGGGATCAATTCCAGCCAAGCCACTGGTGGTCGATCGAATCGCCCGAGGGGGTTTCCTTTGCCGCCATCGCCCGGGAGCAGCGCGGTGACGGCACCCTCGCCGACTTCTACGAAGACGGCGAGGTGGTGGGATCGTTTGAGCTGCCCCTGGCCGGCCGCCACAACCTCAGTAACGCGGTTGCGGCGATGGCCGCCTGCCGGCTCGAGGGGGTGTCGTTTGCCGAACTCGCCCAGGCGATGACCGCCCTACAGACCCCTGGGAGGCGTTTCGATTTTCGCGGCATCTGGGAGGGGCGGCTGGTGGTCGACGACTACGCCCACCACCCCAGCGAGGTGGCCGCCACCCTGGCCATGGCACGCCTGATGGTAGACAGCGGCCGCAGCCCCTTGCCGGTGCCCCCCCGGCGCCTAGTGGCGGTGTTTCAGCCCCATCGCTACAGCCGCACCGCCCAGTTTCTAGATGGCTTTGCTGCGGCCCTGGTCGAGGCCGATTCGGTGCTGATCGCCCCCCTCTACGCCGCCGGGGAAGCGCCGATCCAGGGCATCAACAGCGCCGCAATAGCCACGGCCCTGCTCCAGCTGGATCCGGGCAAGCCCGTGCTCGTAGCCGCCAATCTCGAGGAACTGGCGGCCCAGGTCGTGATTGCCAGCCGGGAGGGTGACCTGGTGCTGGCCATGGGCGCCGGGGATGTCAATGGCCTCTGGGACCAGCTCTGCCAGCGCCCACCAGCGGCTGGCAGCGACGCTCCCCTGGCCGCCTGAGCACGATGGCCCCGGCTCCCAGCTGGCCCCTCGCTCTACGCCAAGGGGTCGCGCTGGCCAACTTCACCAGCTGGAAAGTGGGGGGGGCTGCCGAATGGCTCGCCGAACCAGGCAACCAAGCGGAGCTGGTCGCGCTGGCGGCCTGGGCCCAGGCCCAGGCCATGCCCCTGCGGTGCATTGGGGCAGGCTCAAATCTGCTGATCGCCGATGCCGGGCTGGCGGGCCTCACTCTCTGTAACCGCCGCCTGCAGGGCAGCAGCCTCGATGCCAGCACCGGCCTGGTGGAGGCCAAGGCCGGCGAGCCGATCCCCACCCTGGCCCGCAAGGCGGCCCGCCTGGGCCTCAGCGGCCTGGAGTGGGCCGTGGGCATCCCAGGCACCGTGGGCGGGGCCGTGGTGATGAATGCGGGCGCCCAGGGGGGCTGCACGGCCGAGTGGCTGAAGTCGGTGCGCCTGGTGGATCCCACCAGGCCCGAAGCTCCTTTTGATCTGCCTGCCGAATCCCTCGAATTTGCCTACCGCCACAGCCGCCTCCAGGCGGAGGCCTGGATCGTGCTCTCGGCTCGCTTCCAGTTGGAGGCCGGCCACGACCCCGCCGCAATCACGGCCCGCACCAGTGCCAACCTGCACAGCCGCACCAGCACCCAGCCCTACCAGCAACCCAGTTGCGGCAGCGTATTTCGCAATCCAGAACCCCACAAGGCCGGCCAGCTGATCGAGGCCTTGGGGCTCAAGGGACTGCAGATCGGCCAGGCCCAGGTGTCGCCGATCCATGCCAATTTCATCGTCAACACGGGCCAGGCCACGGCCGCCGACATCAGCGCCCTGATCGAGGAGGTGCAGCGCCGGGTGATGACAGGCCGCGGGATTGCACTCCACCCCGAGGTGAAGCGACTGGGCTTCGGGCCAGGGGGCTGAAGGGCCTCTAGCCTGCGCAAAGCAACTCCCTGGGCATGGCTGGCTTCGGACTCCCCAACTTCGGTCAGCTCACCGAAGCCTTCAAGAAAGCCCAGGAACTCCAGCAGAACGCCCAGAAGCTGCAGGAGGAGCTCGACGCCATGGAGCTGGAGGGCCGCAGCTCCGACGGCCGGGCAAGCGTGTGGCTCTCCGGCAACCAGCAACCCCTGCGGGTGCAACTGGCCCCGGAGCTGCTGGCAGAAGGGGCCGCCGCCAGCGAGTCGGCCGTGCTGGAGGCCCTGCAATCGGCCTATGAGCTCTCTACCGGCACCATGAAGGGCCGCATGGAGGAGCTGACCGGCGGACTCAATCTCAATCTGCCAGGCCTGGGGGGCTGAACTCGGACTGGCTTTCGCGCTCCGAATCGCCTTCGGAATCGCGCTCCAAATCACCTTCAGATTCGCCATCCGCTTGCCCCAAGGACTCCCCGTCCAGCACCTGCTGGCGCTGGAGCCGCCGGGATGGCTGGCGCAGGTGGCTGGCCAGCCCAGAGCCCCCAGAGCGCTCCAATCGCTCTGGGGGCCGACCTGCCTGCCGACCGCTCTGGCCAGCAAGATCCCCCAGGCACTGGCTGTAAAGCGGGTAGCGCTCCCAGTCGACCCCGACTGCACAACCTGGATCGCCCAGGTGCAGGCAGTTCTTAAAACGACAACATCCTGCCTCCAGACGCCTGCGTATTTCAGGGAAGAGGGGGCCCAAATCGATGGCCTCGCCAGGCAGCTCTGGCCGGTTAAAGCCAGGTGTGTCTGCCATCAGGGCGCCTGGAGCCAACTGGAAAAGCTCCACGTGGCGGGTGGTGTGGCGCCCCCGCTGCAGCCGCCCCGACACCGCCGCCACCCTCAGGCCCAGCTCCGGGCAGAGGGCGTTGAGCACGCTGCTCTTGCCGACGCCGGAGGGGCCGCACAACACGGCAATGCCCGGCTCGCGCAGCCGCTGGCTGAGCCGCTCCAGCCCCTGGCCGGTCTGGATCGACAGCGCCAAGGCCTCGTAGCCCCAGGCGCCAGCCCGCCGGCACCAGTCAGCGGCGACCGCTGGGGACACCAAATCGGCCTTGGAAAACACCAACAGCACCGGCCGGCCCGTGGCCTCGGCCGTCAGCAGGAAGCGGGTGAGCTGCAGGGGGTCAAGCTCGGGCTCGGCCAGGGCAACCACCACCACCACTCGGGCCACGTTGGCCACAGCCGGCCGCTCCAGCAGGCCGTCGCGGGGCTCCAGAGCCGCCACGGCCCCCCGGCCCGCCGGCCAGTCGATACCCTCCAGCCAGACGTGATCCCCCACGGCGATGGTCTGACCGCTCTTGCCAAGCCGGGTGCGTCGGGTGCAGAGCAGGCGGGTGGTCCCGCTGGAGCCGGGCTGGTCCAACTCCACCCAGCAGTAGTTGGCGAGCAGGGAAACCACCAGCCCGCTCAGGCGCAGGGGTTTTGGCTCAACCGCCATGGCACAGCACCAGCAGGCGCACCGCGCCCTCCTGGTGGGGGTGGACCCGGCATTCAACCCTGTGGCCGGCGCTGATCAGGCCTTCGCTCACCAGCTGCTGGGGCTCTCCCCCATCGAGATCAACCCAGAGAAGCTCTCCGGAGCCAAGCCGTTCGAGGGCCAATTTGGTGCGGATGAAATTGAGCGGGCAGGGGGTACCGCGCAGGTCGAGCTGGGCCGCCGGAGCCGATGGGTCGGGGCCGGCTGTCAACCGAATAGGCCTCCGAACAGACCACTCTTGTGGGGATGCCTCTGGCCCTTGCTGGTGTGGTGACCGGCCAGCTGTTCGAGCAACTGCCGCTCCTCCCCATTGAGCTTGGTGGGCAGCTGCACCTTGACGCTGAACAGGTGGTTGCCTCGGGCCACCGGATTACCGAGCTTGGGAACCCCCTTGCCCTGCAGGGTGATCACGGCTCCGGGCTGGGTGCCGGCGGGAATTTCCAACTGCTCATGACCATCGACCGTAACCACCTCGATGGTGTCGCCCAGGATTGCCTGGAGGTAGTTCAGCGTCACCTCCGAATGGATGTGGATGCCATCGCGGCGCAGGCCCGGAGCCGACTGAACGGTCAGAAACACATAGAGATCGCCGCTGGGGCCGCCCCGCTGGCCAGCATTGCCCTCGTTGGCCACCCGCAGCCGGGTGCCCGAATCCACGCCGGCGGGGATGTTGATCCGCAGCTTTTTACGCACCTGCTGCAGCCCCTGGCCGCCGCAGGCATTGCAGGGGTCGGCAATTACCTGGCCGCTGCCCTCACAGGTGGGACAGGCCGCCACCTGGGTGAAGTTACCGAAGGGCGTGCGGGTAGCCCGGCGCACCTGGCCAGAGCCGCCGCAGGTTCCGCAGGTGGTGGGGCCACTGCCCTGCTTGGCACCGGTGCCCTTGCAGGTGTCGCAGGTTTCGAGATGGCGGATCTGCACCTCCTTCTCGATGCCAAACACCGCTTCCTGGAAGCTGATGGTGAAATCCAGGCGCAGGTCGTCCCCCTGGTTGGGCCCTCGCCGCCGGGGGCCCTGGCCAGGAGCCGCCCCGCCAAAACCACTGAAAAAGGTCTCAAACAAGTCGGCAAACCCACCCATGTCGCCCATGTCGGGCATACCGCCGCCGCCGCCCAGGCCCGCCTCGCCGAACTGGTCGTAGCGGCCCCGGGTCTGGGGATCGCTGAGCACCTCGTAGGCCCGACCGATCTCCTTGAACCTGTCCTCGGCACCAGGGTCCTTGTTGACGTCAGGGTGGTACTGGCGCGCCAGCCGCCTGTAGGCCCGTTTGAGAGTGTCGGGATCGGCATCACGAGCAACGCCAAGCAGGTCGTAGTAATCGGCCATCAGCCGTTGTGCTCCTCAGGCGCGCCTGGGCCAGCTGGGGCGCCCTCGCCGGAATCGGCCGGGCCGGGCCCCATGGAAACCTTTACCAGGGCATGGCGCAGCACCCTGCCGTTGAGGTGGTAACCGCGCTGCAACTCCTCAATCACCACATCCTCGGGGTGGGCGTCGCTGGGCTCCCGCAGCACCGCCTCATGGAGGCTGGGATCAAAGGGCTCCCCTTCGACCCGCATCGGCGACACACCCAGCTGTTTGAACACGTCCACTAGCTGCTTGTAGAGACCCTGGTAGCTGCGATGCAGGGTCTGGGCTTCCTCATGCTGGGGATTGAGCTGCTGGCGAGCCCGATCGAAGTTGTCGACCACCGGCAGGATTTCACCGAGGGTGGAGCAGGTGATCTGGAGGCGCAGGTCGTCGCTGTCGCGACTCTGGCGCTTGCGGAAATTGTCAAAATCGGCGGCCAATCTCATGTATTGGCCACTGAGGGCCTCATGCTCGGCCTTTAAGGAAGCCAGTTTCTCCTCCAGCTCAGAAGCCGGATTTTCCCCGGCGGAGGCGGCAGGGTGGTCTGCACCGGCTCCAGGATTGCTATCAGCCGGCATCGAAGCGGGCATGGGGCTTTCTCCTGGCAGGGAGCTGTCACCTGGCAGGGAGCTGTCGCCGCTCATGGAGGGGTCGCCGCTCATAGAGGTGTCACCGTTCATGGCTGACAAGATCAGACTTTAGTTTTAGACATGTTGAAGCTCCAGGCCCACCTCCCACAAGCGGCGGAAGCCCGCACCTCCTGACGCCATGAGCTCCACACCGTCGCGTCCAGGCCAATTGCTGCCCCCCAGTTCGCCACCTGCTGCGACCCGATCCCTGACCCAGGAGCTGGGGATCGCCAGCTCGGGCCCGGGCCAGCTCCAGGAGATTGCTGAGATTGAAGATCTGGAGACCAGCGCCGCCGCGGGGGCCAGCGGCACGGCCTCGCCAATCATCAGCCTGGTGGACCGAATCCTGATCGAAGCCCTCACCTCCGGGGCGAGTGACATCCACGTTGAACCCCAGGAAAACACCCTGGAGGTGCGCTTCCGCCTCGACGGCGTGCTGCAAAAGCAGTTTGAAGACCTGCCCAAAAGCCTCACTCCGGCGGTCACCTCCCGCATCAAGATCATGGCTGAGCTCGACATAGCCGAGCGTCGCCTGCCCCAGGACGGCCGCATCCGGCGCATGTTCAGGGGTCGGAAAATGGATTTCCGCGTCAGCACCCTGCCGGGGCGCAACGGCGAGAAGATCTGCCTGCGCCTGCTGGACAGCGGGGCCACCCAATTGGGCCTGGACACCCTGATAACCGATGGGGAGGCCCGCCAGACCCTGCGGGAGATGGGCTCCAAGCCCTACGGCATGCTGCTGGTCACCGGGCCAACTGGATCTGGCAAATCCACGACCCTCTACGCACTGCTGGCCGAGCGCAACGATCCGGGGATAAATATCTCCACGGTTGAAGATCCAATCGAATACACCCTGCCTGGCATCACCCAAACCCAGGTCAACCGCGATAAGGGCTTTGACTTCAGTACGGCCCTGCGCGCCTTCATGCGTCAGGACCCGGACGTGCTGCTCGTTGGCGAGACCCGCGACCTGGAAACGGCAAAAACAGCTATCGAGGCGGCCCTCACAGGCCACCTGGTGATGACAACCCTGCACTGCAACGATGCGGCCAGCGCCATCGCACGCCTCAGTGAGATGGGCGTCGAACCCTTCATGGTGAGTGCTTCCCTGCTCGGAATCGTCTCCCAGCGCCTGGTGCGCCGGGTATGCCCAGCCTGTCGAATCAGCTATGAACCCAGCCCCGAGGAACTGGCCAGATTTGGCTTAATGGGAAGCAACGAGACCCATGTCACCTTCTACAAAGCAAACACCCAAGGCCGCAGCGATCACAACCGCTGCAGCAGCTGCAACGGCGCCGGCTACAAAGGCCGCGTCGGTGTGTACGAGATTCTGCGCATGACCGACGGGCTTGCGGCTGCGGTGGCCAAACATGAAAGCACCGATGTGCTGAGGCGAATGGCCATAGAAAACGGCATGAAAACCCTGCTGGGCTATGGACTCCAGCTGGTGCGCGATGGCCACACAACCCTGGGCGAAGTTGAACGCATGTTGTTGACCGATTCCGGCCTGGAGTCAGAGCGGCGGGCGCGATCATTGAGCACCCTTACCTGCACAAGTTGCGGCGCTGGCCTGCACGATGAGTGGCTCGAATGCCCCTACTGTCTGACTACTCGCTGACCTACCCATGGCCGTAATGATCGAAGAGCTAATGGGCCAACTGGTTGCCGATGGGGGCAGCGATCTGCACATCAGCGCCGGCCAGCCGCCCTATGGAAGGTTCAATGGCCAACTCAGGCCCATGCAGGCTGAAATCCTAGAAGAAGAAGCCTGCAACAGGCTTATCTTTTCGTTGCTGAACAACTCACAGCGAAAACAACTGGAACAAACCTGGGAGCTCGATTGCGCCTATGGCCTCAAAGGCCTAGCCCGCTTCAGGGTCAACGTCTATCGACAGCGGGGCAGCTATGCCGCCTGCCTGAGGGCCCTGGCCAATAAGGTGCCATCGCTCGAGAGCCTGGGGCTTCCGCCGATCGTTGAGGAAATGAGCCACACGCCAAAGGGGCTGATCCTGGTGACAGGCCCCACGGGCTCGGGCAAAACTACCACCCTGGCCGCCATCCTGGAGCACATTAATCAAACACGTGCCGAGCATATTCTCACCATTGAAGACCCCATCGAATTCACCTATAAGCCAGCTAAAAGTATAATCCACCAACGCCAGGTAAACGACGATACCCGCAGCTTTTCAAATGCACTGAGGGCAGCCCTTCGCGAGGATCCAGATGTGATTTTGGTAGGGGAACTGCGTGACCTCGAAACCATCCAGCTGGCCATCACAGCCGCCGAAACTGGTCACCTCGTCTTCGCAACCCTGCACACCAGCTCGGCCGCCCAAACCGTCGACCGGATGGTTGATGTATTTCCAGCCAGCCAACAAACCCAGATCCGGGTGCAACTGAGCACCAGCCTGGTGGCGGTCTTTGCCCAAACCCTTTGCAAACGCCAGCACCAGGGCCCTGGCGAGAACGGCCGGGTACTGGCCCAGGAGATCATGATCAACACCCCGGCAACGGCAAACCTGATCAGGGAAGCAAAAACGGCCCAGCTTTATTCCCAGATCCAAACAGGGGGCCAACTGTCT
>NZ_JAGQCR010000149.1:0-7817 GCF_024346295.1 Cyanobium sp. BA20m-14 | reverse complement strand
TTGTCGACGCCTGGGAGTTCCAGGGCGATCGTGTAGGCCTCGGGTGTTTCATGCACTTCGGCGGCGGGAACTCGCTCAGCCTTTTGCGTTTCGGCGCTGTGCAGTTGCTGCTCGAGCTTCTTGAACAGATCGGATTCGAGCAGGTCGCCGCGGATCAGATCGAAGGGGGATTGGCGCAGGGTAAGCATCGGAAGGTCTCCGGAACTCCATCAATCTGCAGCCGCCGCCCAGTAGCCAACAGGGTGCAGACCGCCCTTGGCGGTACGGCCCCCACGGCTTGGTTCGGCATTCACACCCAAGAGCCACCATCACAAGAGCCAGCCTCATAACAGCCACCAGCTGCTGAAGCGGGCGGCCTGGCCGCAGGGCCGACCGGTGCCATCGCGCAGGTTCCAGAGGCAAGCGCCTTCGATCGCGAAGCGGCGGCCGGTGCTGTCGACGCGGATGCCCCGGTAGCCCCAGAGGCATTGCTGGGCCTGGGCGGCCAGCAGGGCCTGGCGGCGGCTGGCCCGCTCGGCCGGCTCGGCGGTGAGCCGCGAGGGCATTCCCACCATCGCCCCCCACGGCCGCCGCCACAGGCGCAGGGCGGCGCGGTTGGCGTAGATCAAGCGGGGGCCTGGCTCGCTGCTGGGATCGGCGCCGTCGTGGGCCAACACCACCACCTCGGCGGCGAACAGCTCCTGGGCGATCAACCCGGGGGAGGCATCGGCGGCCAGGCCGGCGAGCAGGGGCGTGGCGAAGGACTGCTGGTGGCTGCTCAGCAGCTGGCCGGCCAGGGCCTGGGCTTCTGGGCTCAGCCAGGGGGGCGGGGCCAGCCAGTTAGCCGTCATCGCCGTTGACCGGCCCCATGGCCTTGGCCATGGCCAGGGCGGCCAGCTGTTGGCCGTGGGCCTGGAGGTGCTCGAGGAAGTGCTGGTTGGCTTCGGGGAAGCGGGGTTCCTCTGCCAGGGGCAGGGGCCCGGCGGCATCGAGGCCCGTGTCGCCCTCGAGGGCTGGTGTGATCACCACCAGATCCGAATCGAGGGCTGCGTCGTAGCGCCACCAGCGGTTTGGGTTCTTGATGGCGGGATGCACCGGGTGGGGAGCGGCCTCGGCGACTGGCTGCGAGCCCTTGGCGGCGGCAGCCTTTTTAGCTTGCCGTGCCAAGGCCCGGCGGCGGCGTTTGGCCAGGTCGGCCAGCAGCTGACCCCTGGTGCGGCCACGCATCTGGAACAGCACAAAGGGGTCTTCGCTGAAGCGATCCCCCATCAAATAGAAGACGGCGCTGACGTGCTTGCAGGGGTTGGCCTTGTCGGGGCAGCTGCACTCGCTACGCACCTCCTGCAACTTGAATGGAAACAGGCGCTTGCCGCTGGCGGCGAAGGCCCGTTCGATGTCCTGGGGCATGACGCCGGCCAGCAGCTGGGCCGACCAGCGGGCCTTCTGGGTGAGGGCATCGAGCACGTAGCCCCAGTCGTCGTCGCTGAGCACATCGAGCCAGAGCTTCACCTTGTAGGGCTCCTCGCCGCTGCCCTGCACCCGGGCATGTACCCGGCGGCCCTCGAATCGAATTGAGGTGACATTGCCGCTGCGGGCGTACTCCCAGGCCCGCTCCAGTCGCTTCTTGAAGCGGTAGCCGTTGATCAGTTCCATCCACTGCTCCACCCACCAGGGCTGCTGGGCCAGGCCCTGGTCGCCGAGCTGGGTGTTGATGGCGCTGGCGTAGGTGGTGGGGGTGAGGGTCATGGGAAGGGGAGGCCGACGCGTTCGATGTGTTCGCGCAGGGGGGCGTAGCGGAGCGATTCCCAGTGCGTCACATCAAAGAGATAGGGGGTGGGCAGTTGGTCGAGGGCTTCGCGCAGGGCGGCGCTGCAATCCTCGTCGGCGCTGTAGGCCAGATCGATATCGGAGCCATTCCAGTGGCGGCCCATCGCCCGTGAGCCATAGAGCTTCAGCCAGTGGATCTGGGGGAAGCTCTTCAGGCAGGAGCGGATCTCGGCCACGGTGCGCTCGGGGATGCCGTGGTTGGTGGCGGCAGGGGCAGAGCTGGTGGCTGGCGCACTCATGGGGCCTCCTGCCGTTTGCTTGCCAGCATGTCGTGCAGTTGCTGTAGGCCTCCGAGATAGCGCTCCTGGATCTGATCCACTGCTTTGCGGGCTCTGGCGTCGTCGTAGGTGTGGGCCATCAAGTTGCGCTCTTCCAGCATGTCGATCCAGAGCTGGCCATCAATGACCAGACCCGTCGCGAAGGCCTGTTTGAGTACTTCGCGGGGCAGCTTGGCATCGATACCGTTGTAGGCGAGGAAATCCTTGAGGGTTTTCCAGCTCAGTTCAAAGGTGAATTCATAGGCCTTGATCAAGGCCATGCGGATCAGATCGTTGTCTGGATCCTGCTGGTGGATTTCCAATGCCCAGCGCAGACGCTGGTAGGCCCTTTGCAGGTTGTCGAAACGCTGTTTCCAGCGGATGTCCGATTGCGCCGGTGGAGGTAGCGCTGTCATCGCTTCAATCCTCCTCACTGAGGGTGACCAGATCTTTGAGCTGGCCCACATCGAAGCCGCCCAGCCAATCTTCGCCGGAGCCGACGATGTCTTCGGCCAGCTTGGATTTTTCCTTGATCATCCGGTCGATCCTTTCTTCCACCGAACCGCTGGTGATGAACTTGTGCACCAGCACTCGGTTTTGTTGGCCGATGCGGTAGGCGCGGTCGGTGGCCTGGTTTTCCACGGCCGGGTTCCACCAGCGGTCGATGTGGAACACGTGGCCGGCGCGGGTGAGGTTGAGGCCGACGCCACCGGCCTTGAGCGACAGCAGAAACAGCTGGGGGCCGCGGGGGTCGTCCTGGAAGCGATCGACCATGGCCTGGCGCTCGGTTTTGCTGGTGCTGCCGTAGAGGAACGGCACCTCCTGGCGCCACTTGCGCTGCAGGTGGGCCTGGAGCAGCAGGCCCCATTCGGCGAACTGGGTGAACAGCAGGGCCCGATCGCCCGCTTCGATCACCTCTTCGAGGATCTCCTCGAGTCGCTGCAGCTTGGCGCTGCGATTGCTGAAGCTGCCGTTGCCGCCGGCGAGCACGGTTTCGGCCTTTTCCTTGAGAGCCAGGGCCGGGTGGTTGCAGATCTGCTTGAGCTTGGTGAGCAGGGCCAGCACCTGGCCGTGCTTCTGGCCCAGGGGGGCCCGGGCGATGGCATCGAGGCTCTCTTCGACTGTTTTGTTGTAGAGCTTTTTCTGCTCTGGAGCCAGGCCCACCCACTCGTTGAGCTCCACCTTCTCCGGCAGGTCGGAGATGATCGACTTGTCGGTTTTGAGCCGCCGCAGGATGAAGGGCCCCACCCGGGCCTTGAGATCGCGCATCGAGGCCATGTCGCCGTAGCGCTCGATCGGCAGCCGGTAGCGCTGGCGGAAGAAGGGCTCATCGCCGAGCACCTTGGGGTTGAGGAAGTCCATCAGGGCCCACAGCTCGCTGACCCGGTTTTCCACAGGCGTGCCCGTCAGGGCAATCCGGAAACGGCTGCCCCCCTTGCTGAACCGGCTGGGGCGGGCCAGGTCCCGGGCCGCCTGGCTCTGCTTGGCGCTGGGATTTTTGATCGCCTGGGCTTCGTCGATCACCATCCCCTGCCAGTCGATGCTTTCGAGCAGTTCGCTGTCTCGCTGCAGCAGGCCATAGCTGGTGAGCACCAGATCGACGCCCTTGAGGGCTTTCTTGAGGGCCTCGGGGCTGCTCGGCCGGCGCGGGCCGTAGTGCTCCTTCACCCCCAGTTCGGGGGTGAAGCCATGGGCTTCCCGTTTCCAGTTGGTGAGCACCGAGGTGGGCGCTACCAGCAGCACCGGGCGCTTGAGTTCGTCTTCGGCCTTGAGGTGCTGCAGGAAGGCCAGCAGCTGGATCGTTTTGCCCAGGCCCATGTCGTCGGCCAGGCAGGCGCCCTGGTCGAAGCGGTGCAGGAAGGCCAGCCAGCCCAAGCCCCGCTCCTGGTATGGCCGCAGCTGGCCGGAGAAGCCAGGTGGTGCCGGCAGGGGGTCGGGGGCCTTCTGCTGGTGGTATTGCTCCAGCACCGCCTGCAGCCGGGGGCCAGCGTCGAAGTGGTGGGCGGGCAGCCGGTGGAAGGTGTCGCCTTCGCTCGCGGTGAGCCGCAGGGCGTCGTCGAGGCTGAGGCCCGGATCGGCAACGCTGAATTTCTGGGCGTTCTTGAGATCGAGGGGCCGCAGCTCGATCCAGGCCCCCTTGTGCTGTACGAGCGGGCTGCGTTTGGCCTGCAGGCGCTCCAGGTCGCGCAGGGTCAAGGTGACCCCGCCGATCATGAATTCCCATTCCCAGGTGAGCGTTTCGCCCAGGGTGAAGCCGCGCGATTTCTCCGGCAGCTCGGCCTTGATCGACAGGCCCAGCCGGCTGGCCAGGCCCCCGGAGAGGCTGGCGGGCAGCACCACGCCCACGCCCACATCCCGCAGCTGGTGGGCGCCGGTGCGCACCAGCACAAACGCCTCGGCCGGGGTGAGCTGCATCCCCTCCGGGGTGGCCGAATCCAGGCCCCGCTCGATCGGCTCAAACACGGTGAGGGCCCGGCCCATGCCCTCGAGCAGCAGCTCGCTGGGTTGGGGCACGGCAATCTCCCCCATCTGCAGGCCCCGATCGCCCGCCGCCCACACGGCCGAAGCCGGCACCCGCAGGCTGGGGTCGGCTTCGGCCTGGAGCCCGAAGCGCAGCTCCCAGAGCTCCTCGCCCTCGGCTGGGGTGAACAGCTCCAGACAGGTGCGGGCCGGCTCCACCTTGCCCGCCACGCCCTCACGCCAGTGGTGGGTGGCGATGCTGAGCCGCTCGAGCTCCTCTTCGTTCAGATTGAGGCTGCCATCGCCCTTGCCCAGGGCCTTCTGCCAGGCCGCCAGCAGGGGATCGAGCCCGCTTGCGCTGGGGCTGAAGCCCGCCCGCAGCTGGCCATCGAGCAGGGCTTCGAGCAGACTGGCCACCCGCAGGCGGCCGCTGCCGGGGCGGCGGCAGGCCAGGGAGGGATCGCCCAGGGGGCCGGCGGCCAGGGCGCAGGTTGCTACCTGGGGCAGGCCGCTGGCCAGGTCTTCGAGGCGGCGGCGGTCGTCTTCCCGGTTGAGCAGGGGCAGCCAGCGGGCCTTGCCTTCTTCGAGCTGGGGCAACCAGCGCCCCCTAGCTATCAGGCTCAGGGCCCAGCGCTGCAGGTGGCTCCACCAGCGCAGCTCATCGGCCATCTCCGGGTGCTCGCCGGCAAGGGGCAGCTGGCTGAGCCATTCGCCCGCGTTGGCCGAATCCAGGGCCCAGCCCTGCACCTGCCAGGGCCACCACTCCAGTTGCTTGGGGATCGGTTCACCGGCCTGCAGGGGCAGGCCGCTCCAGCTGCTGGCGTTGGTGCGGCGCCCCTTGGCGGCCTGGCTGCGGCTGGGCAGGCTCAGGGTGGCGCTGGCTGGACGCAGGGCCTCGCTCCAGAGGCCGTTGTCGTCGAGCCAGGTGGCCAGATCGTCTTCGTTGAGGGCCAGGGGGTGCTCGGGGGCCTCCAGCTTCGGCACCGCCGGTGTGGCCACCCGCCAGGTGTCGGCCCACAGAAATAGGCGACCACCCGAACCTTCGGGGGGAAACAGCCAGGTGGCGTGCAGCAGGCTCATGAACCCGGCCTTACGGCCGTCGGGCGGGCAGGAGGCGTGGGGCCAGGCGCTGCGCTGAATGCAGCACCAAGGTGCTGCCGATCAGCGGCAGCCAAAGCGGCAGCCACCCGCGGATCGGCACCATCATCACAGTTGATCGGGCGCCGGCCAATGTTGGGCGATTATGCCTGGTACAGGCTTCTTCTGCTCCCCCATGGCCGCTGCCCCCCGCCGTGCCTGCCCCCGCACTGGCGCCGAGATCCGCGCGGCCTTCCTCGACTTCTACGAGCAGCGGGGCCACCAGCCCATCGCCAGCGCCTCGCTGATTCCGGACGACCCCACGGTGCTGCTCACCATCGCCGGCATGCTGCCGTTCAAGCCGGTGTTTCTGGGCCAGCAGCAGCGGCCGGCAGCGCGGGCCACCAGCTCCCAGAAGTGCATCCGCACCAACGACATCGAGAACGTGGGCCGCACGGCGCGGCACCACACGTTTTTTGAGATGCTCGGCAACTTTTCCTTTGGGGATTACTTCAAGGAGCAGGCGATCGCCTGGGCCTGGGAGCTCTCCACCGAGGTGTTCGGCCTCTCGCCCAACAACCTTGTGGTGAGCGTCTTCCGCGAAGACGAAGAAGCGGAAGCCATCTGGCGCGACGGGGTGGGCGTGAACCCCAAGCGCATCATCCGCCTGGATGAGGCCGACAATTTCTGGGCCTCGGGTCCCACCGGCCCCTGCGGCCCCTGCTCGGAGATCTACTACGACTTCAAGCCCGAGCTCGGCAACGACGGCATCGACCTGGAGGACGACTCGCGCTTCATCGAGTTCTACAACCTGGTGTTCATGCAGTACAACCGCGACGCCGGCGGCACCCTCACGCCGCTGGCGGCCCGCAACATCGACACCGGCCTGGGTCTCGAGCGCATGGCCCAGATCCTGCAGGGCGTGCCGAACAACTACGAAACCGACCTGATCTACCCGCTGATTGAAACGGCGGCCCAGCTGGCGGGGGTCGACTACAGGGCCCTCGACACCAAGGGCAAAACCAGCCTCAAGGTGATCGGCGACCACAGCCGCGCCATCACCCAGCTGATCTGCGATGGGGTGACGGCCAGCAATTTGGGCCGCGGCTACATCCTCAGGCGTCTCCTGCGCCGCGTTGTGCGCCACGGCAGGCTGCTGGGCATCGACAGGCCTTTCCTGGCGGCGATGGGCGAGGCGTCGATCGCCCTGATGCAGGCCGCCTACCCCCAGCTGCTGGAGCGCCGCGAGGTGATCCTGGCGGAGCTAGAGCGCGAGGAGGCCCGCTTCCTGGAAACCCTGGAGCGGGGCGAGAAGCTGCTGGCCGAGGTGCTCGCCGCCAGGCCTAAGCAGATCAGCGGCGAGCAGGCCTTCGAGCTCTACGACACCTACGGCTTCCCGTTGGAGCTCACCGAGGAGATCGCCGAAGAGCACGGCCTCACGGTGGATCTGGCGGGCTTTGAGGCGGCGATGGAGGCCCAGCGCCAGCGGGCCAAGGCCGCGGCTGTGAGCATCGACCTCACCCTGCAGGGGGCGATTGAGCAGATGGCAGCCGCCGCCGAGGCCACCGCCTTCAAGGGCTACGAGGCCCTGGAGCACCCCAGCTGCGTGCTGGCCCTGGTGGTGAACGGTGAACCGGCGGAGCAGGCGACGGCCGGCGACACAGTGCAACTGGTGCTCGATTCCACCCCCTTCTATGGCGAAGGCGGCGGCCAGGTGGGCGACCGGGGTGTGCTCTCAGGCGATGGCGTGATCGTGAGCATCGAGGGTGTGAGCCGCAACCGCTCAGTGTTTGTGCACAGCGGCCAGATTGAGCGCGGCAGTTTGGCGATCGGGGCCCTGGTTACGGCTCGGGTGGATGGCGCCTGCCGCCGCCGCGCCCAGGCCAACCACACCGCCACCCACCTGCTGCAGGCGGCCCTCAAGCAGGTGGTGGATCCGGGCATCGGCCAGGCCGGCTCCCTGGTGGATTTCGACCGGCTGCGCTTCGACTTCCACTGCCCCCGGGCCGTGACCCCGGCCGAGCTCGAGCAGATCGAGGCCCTGATCAACGGCTGGATCAGCGAGGCCCACACCCTGCAGGTGGCGGAGATGGCGATCGAGCAGGCCAAGGCGGCGGGTGCGGTGGCGATGTTTGGCGAGAAGTACGCCGATGTGGTGCGGGTGGTGGATGTGCCCGGCGTGTCGATGGAGCTCTGCGGCGGCACCCACGTGGCCAA
>NZ_JAGQCR010000148.1:0-7830 GCF_024346295.1 Cyanobium sp. BA20m-14 | reverse complement strand
GCCATGCTCGAACCCGGCAGCCAAGCGATGGACACCTTTGGAAGGCAGCTCCTGGAAGCCGGCAGTCATAGTCGCTCCACATTGATGAGTTTTCCTTCGGGCCATGCTGCTGTGGCATTTGGCTTGGCGGCTTCCCTGGGTTGGTATTTCCCGGCGGGTAGGCCTGCCTTCATCGCTTTGGCGATCCTAGCGAGCCTCCAGCGCCTATTCAGCGGAGCACACTATTTAAGTGATATCTGCATCGGTGCGGCCCTAGGGCTGGTTGGGGCTTGGTTGTGCATGCCCAAACCGCAGGCTCGGGATTTTGAGCCAATGGGCTAGGAAAAGGCCGGTGACTGAGCCCACCAAGGCCCCCAGGTAGATGTCGGTGGGGTAATGGGCCCCACTTACCACCCGGGTGAGCCCGCAGCCCACTGCCATCACCAGGGCCGGCCAGCGCAAACGGGGAAACAGAATCACCAGGGCCATGCTCCCGCCAAAGGCCACGGCCGCATGGGAGCTGGGTAGGCCGAGCCCACTGCTTGACCAGGGCCGATCGGTGAATGGGCGGAAAACATAGGCTTTCAGCTGGGAGGGCCTTTCGCGGCGCAGGATTATTTTGAGCAGCTCGGCCCAGGCACCACTTAGGGCTGGGCTGAGCAAGATAAAGGCGCTTTGTTTGGCGCGATTGGGTTGGTCGTTTCCCCTGCAACTAATAGCTAGGGATATCGAAAAAAGGAGCCAGGGCCATAGGCTCCCCCAGATTCGAAATAGATAATAGAGATCGCCCTTCAGCAAGCTGCCCAGGCTGCCAAGTGTCTTGCCAAGGCTGAAATCAACCAGTGTCAGCATGGCCAATCCCAGCAGGCCCAGGCCGGCGAGCACGATTAGTTGTCTGGCAGATGGTTGCAATCGCATGGCTGTTCAGAAATACACGTCTAAGAAATACACATATTAGAAATACACATCCACGCTGCCTCTGCCGCTGGTTTTGAGCCAGTTCTGGGCCTCGATGTAGTTGTTGGGGGCCAGGCGAATGGCCTTGGCCCAGAAGTCGGCCGCCTGGTCGAAGCAGCGGTCGGCCTCATCGGCGTCACCCTTTTCTTCGGCGATCGAGCCCAGGTGGTGATGGATAACGGCCAGATTGTTGAGGGCCTGGGGCATCTTGCTGTTGAGATCGAGGGCCTGGCCGTAGAAATCAAGCGCCTTGGCATGGTCGCCATTGCTGGCGAAAACCAGGGCCATGTTGTAAAGAATGAAGGCCCGGTCGTTGGGGTCGTCTTCGAGGGTGAGGGCTTCCTCGTAGTTCTCCAGAGCTTCTGCGTATTCGCCATCGGCCTGGGCGCTCATGCCATCGCGGTAGTAGGCGAAGGCCTCCTTGGCCCGCCGGTTGGTGGGCAGCACCTTGAGGATCAGGTCGGCCATCACCGTGAAGCTCTTGTCGATGAAGTTGTCGTTGCGTTGGCTGCGGGGCACGGGGGAGGGGATGGGCTCGTTGGTGCCCATCCTGGCCGATCTCCCTAGCCTGGGCTGATCTGAACAGCGCCGGCCTTGTCTTCGCTTCAGGAGCCCCCCCTGCTGGAGCCCCTCCTTTTCGAAATCGAAGGCATGAAGTGCGGCGGCTGCGTGCGGGCCGTGGAACAGCGCTTGCTGGGCCAGCCCGGCGTGCGCCAGGCCAGCGTCAACCTGCTCACCCGCACCGCCTGGGTTGATGTGGTTTCCGCGGAGGCCAGCCAGGCAGCCCTGCTCCATTCCCTGGCGGGGCTTGGCTTCCAGGCCAGGCTGCGCCCCAGCGATGCTGAGCTGCCCAGCCGGCGGCAGCGCCTGCAATCCCAAAACTGGTGGCAGCACTGGCGCCAGCTGGTGGTGGCCCTGGGCCTGCTGCTGGTGTCGGTGCTGGGCCACCTTTCGCTGGCGGGGCTTGGGGCCCTCTGGATCCATGCCCTGGTGGCCACGCTCACCCTGGCGGGGCCAGGCCGGCCGATCCTGGTGCGGGGAGTACAGGCCGCCCTCGCCGGCCTGCCCAGCATGGACACCCTGGTGGGTCTGGGGGTGATCAGCGCCTACCTGGCCAGCCTGGTGGCCTTCCTCTGGCCCCAAACAGGCTGGCCCTGCTTCTTCAACGAGCCGGTGATGCTGCTGGGCTTCGTGCTGCTGGGCCGTTTCCTCGAGGAGCGGGCCCGCTTCCGCACGGGTCGGGCCCTCGAAGAGCTGGCCGAGCTCCAGCCCGACACCGCCCTGCTGCTGCTGGGCGAGGGGCCACCCCGGCCGGTGCGGGTCGGCGGCCTGCGTCCAGGCGATCGGGTGCAGCTGTTGCCGGGGGATCGGGTACCGGTGGATGGGGTGGTGCGCCAGGGCTCTGGGGCTGTTGATGTGTCCGGCTTGACTGGCGAGCCCCTGCCCCTGGCGGCCATTGCCGGCACCGAGCTCTCAGCCGGCAGCCTCAATCTGGATGCCCCCTTAGTGCTGGAGGTGTTGCGCCGCGGCGCCGACAGCGCCATTGCCCGCATCATCCACCTGGTGGAGCGGGCCCAGGCCCGCAAGGCCCCGATCCAGGGGTTGGCCGACCGCCTTGCCGGCCGCTTCACCCTGGTGGTACTGGCCCTGGCGCTGGCCACGTTGCTCTTCTGGTGGCTGCTGGGCACCCAGCTGTGGCCCCAGGTGCTCCAGCCAGCTCCCCTGGCTGGCGCCCACGCTGGCCACCCCATGCTGGCGGTGGCGGCCGAAACCCCCTTTGCCTTGGCCCTGCAGCTCTCGATTGCGGTGCTGGTGGTGGCCTGCCCCTGCGCCCTGGGGCTGGCCACACCGACGGCGATCACGGTGGCGATGGGCCGGGCCGCCCGCGGCGGGCTGCTGTTTCGGGGCGGGGATGCGATTGAAACCGCCGCAGGCTTGCGGGCCATGTTGTTTGACAAGACCGGCACCCTCACCCGGGGCCGGCCGCTGGTGACAGCGGTTGAGCCCCTCCAGGCCGCCAGCTCAGACCGGCTGGTGCAGCTGGCCGCCAGCCTGGAGGCCGGCAGCCGCCACCCGCTTGGCTTTGCCCTGCTGCAGGAGGCCCAGCGCCGGGGCCTGGAGCTGCTGCCGGTGGCTGAGGCCCACAGCTGGGCCGGTCAGGGGGTCAGTGGCCGCATCGAGGGTCAGAGCCTGCGGGTGGGTCGGCTGGCCTGGCTGGAGGCCTCACCCAGCCCGGAGCTGCTGGCCCGCCAGGCCCTGCTGGAGTGCCAGGGCGCCAGCGTGCTGGCCGTGGGCGGAGAGCAGGGCGTGCTGGGGCTGGTGGCGGCGGCTGACCAGCCGCGCCCCGATGCCGCCGGGGTGCTCACGGCCTTGAGGGCCATGGGCCTGCAGCTGGGTCTGCTCAGCGGCGACCGGCGCGAACCGGTGCAGCAGCTGGGGGCCAGCCTCGGCCTGGCGGAGGCGGAGCTGGGCTGGGAGCTGCGGCCCGAGCAGAAGCTGGAGAGAATCCTGCAGCACCCCGCCCATGGCGCCCTGGCGATGGTGGGGGATGGCATCAACGATGCCCCGGCCCTGGCCGCGGCGGATCTGGGCATCGCCGTGGGCACCGGCACCCAGATCGCCCAGGACAGCGCCGGCCTGGTGGTGATGGGCGATCGCCTTGAGGGCATCGTGGCGGCCCTGCGGCTGGCGCGTCGCACCATGGCCAAGGTGCGGCAGAACCTCGCCTGGGCCTTTGGTTACAACCTGATCGTGCTGCCCCTGGCGGCCGGCGTGTTGCTGCCGGGCTACGGGGTGTTGCTGACCCCTCCCCTGGCGGCGTTGCTGATGGCGCTGAGTTCGATCACGGTGGTGGTCAATGCCCTGCTGCTGCAGGATGGCCTCCAGGATCTCCGCTGAGTGCAGGTGGCTGAGCCGGCAGGCCCCTCCCGGGGCCGTTTTGTGGTGCTGGAGGGGATCGATGGCTGCGGTAAGACCACCCAGCTCGAGGCCCTGGGCCGCTGGCTGCCGGGGAGTGGGTTGCTGGCGCCAGGAGCGGAGCTGATCATCACCCGGGAGCCCGGGGGCACGGCCCTGGGCACGGCCCTGCGCCAGTTGCTGCTCCATCCCCCCGGGGCGGCGGCGCCGGAGCCGATGGCAGAGCTACTGCTCTATGCCGCCGACCGGGCCCAGCATGTGGAGCAGTGCATTCGCCCAGCCCTGGCGGCGGGCCACTGGGTGCTGAGCGACCGCTTCAGCGGCTCCACCGCCGCCTACCAGGGCTACGGCCGGGGCCTGGATCTGGCCGCCATCGCCCAACTTGAGCAGCTGGCCACCGCCGGGTTGGCCCCGGATCTCACCCTCTGGCTGGAGTTGCCCCTGGCCGAATCCCTGCGCCGGCGCGCCAGCCGCGGCGCCGATCGGATCGAGGCCAGTGGCGAGGCCTTTCTGCAGCGGGTGGTGGCTGGCTTTGCGGCCCTGGCGGGGGAGCGCGGCTGGCGGCGGCTCGATGCCAGCCAGTCGCCCGAGCAGGTGGCCGCAACCTGCCGCACCTTGCTGGCCAACCTGCCGTGACAGGCCTGTTTGACCACTTGGTGGGGCAGGGGCGGGCGGTGGCCCTGCTGGCGGCCAGCCTGGACCAGGGCCGCCTGGCCCCGGCCTATCTGTTTGCGGGACCAGATGGGGTGGGGCGCCGACTGGCGGCCCTGCGGTTTCTGGAGGGGGTGCTGGCCGGGCCGGCGGGGGATGGGGCCGTGCGGCGGCGCCTGCAGGAGGGCAACCACCCCGACCTGCTCTGGGTTGAGCCCACCTATCAGGAAAAGGGCCAGCTGGTGCCGGCCTCAAAGGCCGAGGAACTGGGCCTGGCTAGGCGGGGGGCGCCCCAGCTGCGGCTCGAGCAGATCCGGGAGGTGTCCCGTTTTCTGGCCAGGCGGCCGGTGCAGGCCCGGGGCTGCCTGGTGGTGCTCGAGGGGGTTGAGGCGATGGCGGAAGGGGCGGCCAATGCCCTGCTCAAAACCCTCGAGGAGCCAGCCGATGGGCTGCTGATCCTGATTGGGGCGGCCCCCGACCGGTTGCTTACAACGATCCGCTCCCGCTGCCAGAGCGTGCCCTTCACGCCCCTGACCCCTGAACAGCTGGCCCTGGTGCTGGAGCGCTGCGGCGAGCCGCCGCCCAGCCAGGACCCGCCGGAATTGCTGGAGCTGGCAGCCGGATCGCCGGGGGGCCTGCTGCATTGCCGCCAGGTCTGGGAGGCCCTGCCGGCGGGCCTGGCGGAGCGTCTGCTGGCCCTGGCGGCGTCGGCCGATCCCCTTGAAGCCCTGGGCCTGGCCAGGGATCTGGCCGAGGCCCTCGATGCCGAGCAGCAGCTCTGGCTATTGGGCTGGTGGCAGCTGGCCCTCTGGCGCCGCCAGGCCCCGGTCGCGCACTTGCAGCGGCTGGAGCGCCTGCGCAGCCAGCTGGGGGCCTACGTTCAGCCCCGGCTGGCCTGGGAGGTGGCGCTGCTGGAGCTGGCCAGCTGGGCATCGCTGGGGAGCTCGAGGCAGTAGCCGGCCCCGTAGACGGTTTTGATGAAGCGGGGTTTGCGGGGATCGGGCTCGAGCTTGGTGCGCAGGTGCCTGACGTGCACCCGGATCGTCTCGATGTCGTCGTCCGGTTCGTAGCCCCACACCTCCTTGAGAATCATCGAGGGCGCCACGGTCTGGCCGTGGCGCTGCAGCAGGCAGTGCAGCAGCTCAAATTCCAGGTGGGTGAGCCGCACCGGGGCGTCAAACCAGATCGCTTCAAACCGTTCCGGCACCAGGGTGAGGCAGCCGTAGCTGAGGATCTCGCTGTGCTGGCTGGAGGGAGGGGCGTGCTCGCTGCGTCGCAGCAGGGCCTTGACCCGCACCATCAGCTCCTCCAGGTCGAAGGGCTTGGCCAGGTAGTCGTCGGCGCCGGAGTTGAAGCCGCTCACCTTGTCTTTGACGCTGCCCAGGGCGGTGAGCATCAGGATCGGGATCTTGGCGGTGCGCTCATCGCGGCGCAGGCGCTGGCAAAGGGTGAGCCCATCCACCCTGGGCAGCATCAGGTCCAGCAGGATCAGGTCTGGGCCGTACTGGAGGGCTAGGGCCTGGCCCTTGATGCCGTCATCGGCGCGCTGCACGTCGAAGCCGCCATGCTCAAGGTGGCCGGCCACCAGCTCGCGCATGTCACTGTCATCTTCGATCAGCAGGATGCAGGGCTTCATGGAGTCGGGCGATTGATCAGCGATAGATCAGCGGTGGATCAATTGCTACCGCTGGCAGCAATTTCAACGCATTTTCTGCTTTTTTGCCCTTCGCCCGCCCGCCCGTCCCCAGGCAGGCGGGCGGCCTGGGCGGCTGGGGCCCAGCTGGGGTGAGCCCTCTGGGGCCCGGAGCGGCCCAGCTGGCCAGGGATCTTCAGGTTTTCTTCGCAGTTTTTTGTCGCACCGGGCCCAAAACTCCCAGCCACAAACTGCTTTCTTCAAAACGGTCAGACACAGGACAGCCAGCCACAAAAAAACCGCAACCCAAAGGCTGCGGCTGATCTGAAAACTCCCCGGGCGGGATTCGAACCTGCGACCAATCGATTAACAGTCGATCGCTCTACCGCTGAGCTACCGAGGAACGCTGAACTGCCGAAACCGGCTTGATGAACCTACCGGGTTGGGCCGCCGCCCCGCAAGGGGTCGAGCTGGACCGCCAGGCGGGGCCCCTGTTGCCAGCTGCCCACGGCCCCTTTCTCCATCAGGGCGGCCCCGTCACAGCGCTGCAGTTCCTCTAGCCGGTGGGTGATCCACAGGGCCGTAAGCGGCGCTTGCGGCTGGTGGCTGAGGCTCCACACCAGCTCCAGCACGGCCTGCTGGCTGGCTGGATCGAGCAGGGCCGTGGGCTCATCGAGCAGCACCAGGCTGGCGCCGCTGGCCAGGGCACCGGCAATGGCCAGCCTTTGTTTCTGGCCGCCGCTGAGGGTGTGGATCGGCCTCGGCCCAAAGCCCTCCAGGCCAACCTGGGCCAGGGCCAGAGCGACCCGTTCGCGGCGCTCCTCGCCGCTGAGGTTGGCGGGTAGATCCAGCTGCAGGTCGCTGGCGCAGCTGGGCAGCAGCAGCTGGTGATCGGGGTTCTGGAACACCAGCGCCACCTTGCCGGCGGCCTGGATGCGGCCACTGCGGGGCTCCAGCAGGCCGGCGATCAGCCGCAGCAGGGTGCTCTTGCCGCTGCCGTTACTGCCCACCAGCATCCACAGGCCAGGCGCCGGGATCTGCAGGTTGCAATGGCCCAGGGCGGGGCGCCCATTGGGCCAGGTGTAGCTCAGCCGCTCGACGGTGAGGGGAGGGGTCATGGAGCTGGGGGGAGGCGCCGCTGCCCTTCAGTTGTCGAAGCTGAAGCCGGGGCGCTTGCCACCACTTGCCACCGCCGATTTTTCGTAGACGGCCACGGCCACCACTTCACTGCTCAGCAGGCTGATGCGCTTGTCTTCCTCCTTTTCGCAGCTGAGCTCCAGCACCCTGGGGCCGGACCCCTCGAGGGCCTGGCGCACCTCGCCATAGAGGGCCTGGGCGTCGGCCAGCTCCCTGCGCTGCACGGCAACGGGCATGGGGCTGAGCTTGAGGGAGAGCTCGACGACGTACATGGTGGGGAATTGGGGAGCCCCCACTGTGGCGAATCCCGCCCCGCTTGGCGCCAGACCCTGAGTAGAAGTGCTCAGCCTCGGTACGGTTCCGCGCACTTGGCGACCGGGACCCGTAGGATTCGCGATGTAACGCTTCATGAAGCACGCCTCTCATGACTATCGCTCTAGGGCGCGCGCCACAGCGGGGATGGTTCGACGTCCTCGATGACTGGCTCAAGCGCGACCGCTTTGTCTTTGTCGGTTGGTCGGGCCTGCTCCTGTTCCCCACCGCCTATCTCGCCCTTG
>NZ_JAGQCR010000147.1:0-7835 GCF_024346295.1 Cyanobium sp. BA20m-14 | reverse complement strand
ATGGATTCGCTTTTAGTACTGTAAGGGCCTCGCGTACCGCGCCGCGGCTGTCCGTCGAGAGTTGTGACGCAACCCGTCACCTGCATTCCCCTTCCGCCTCCATGGACCCCACCGCCACCACCAGCTCCCCGGCCCTTTCCGTGGCCCTCGCCGTGCTGGCGGTGCTGCTTTCACTCACCGGTTTTGGGGTGTACCAAGCCTTCGGGCCGCCCTCCAAGGGCCTCACCGACCCCTTTGACGACCACGAAGACTGAGCCCTAAGCGCTGACCCAATCAGGGCGCACTCGCCAAAAGCCCAGGCTCCACGGCGCCAGCAACCAGGGATCTTCAGAGAGCTTTCCCCGGGAAATCAGAGGCTGATCCAGGCCATCGAGTCGCTCCAGCAGCTGCCAGCTCTCTCCCAACTCCAGGTAACGGCGGCAAGGGGAACAGTTCTGCACGGTGAGCACCACGTCTCCCGACTCCCCTAGCGGCCGGCAGCCCAGTAGCAACAGCCCCTCGCCCAGGGGAGGCAGGGCCTGATGTCGTTTAGGCCGGCCCTGGGCCGCCGCCGGCCGCAGCCATAGCGGTTCCCTGAAGGCCACCGCCTGCTTGGGCACCTGATCCCGGCACCAACCTGCTGGGCAGGGCGCCAGGGCCAGCCGCAGGCGCTGCAAGCCGTTATCGGCGCCAGGATCGGGCCAAGTAGGCGCCCGCAGCAACGACACACCCAACTGCTCCGGACTAGCCGACACCCCCTGGGGCCCATCGAGCAGCACCGCCAAGCCGCCGCCAGCAGCCACAGAAGCGATCCAGCTGATCGCTGGCAGCTCCCAGCGGGCCTGCTCGCGGGCAGTGACCGGCTGGGCTGGCCGTTCCAGCACGCCACCGGAGGTATCTGCCGCCCAGCGCTGGGCCGACTGGGCCAAGGGGATCTCCAGGCGCAGCAGCTCATGGCGCTGGCGCCAGTCGACGCTGAGCACAAGCTCGAGCCAGGGGGTATTGGCAAGTAAGCGCCCCTCAAGCCGCACCGCACTTGCCCCGCACTGGCCCCGCCACACAAAACTGGTGCACAGCTCGCCCTGCTCCAGCCAGCTGGGCTCGCCCTGCCACTGCCAGGCCAGCGGATGGTCCCGGTAGCCCGTGGCGATGTCCCAGGCATCCCAAAACTCACCTCGATCGGCAAAACGCCGCCAGGCCAGCGGGCCTGCCAACTGGGGATGATCCTGGCTATCCCACAGCTGCTCGAGGCCCCGCGGACCCAGCTCAAAACTCACCAAACCGTTGCCGCAGCGCCAGCCCTCTCGCCACACCGGCGCCTCAACCTGAGCTACCTGAGGGGCCGCCGCTGCGACCGTTCGCTCTAGGGGCAGGGCGGCCACGCCCGCCAAGGGCGGCAGCTGCAGCCACTGGCCGCCAGCCCGGGCCGGCTGGGACGGCAGCTTCACACCGCCGCAACTCCAGCCGCCCAAAGGCACCCGCAGGCTGCGGGCCCGGGGAGGCAGGGGCTGGAGCTGGGCTACCCACCAACCCACGCCCACACCGTCATCTTCACCCTCACCAGCTCCTATCCAGGCCTGCAGAGCCCGATCCCGTTGCAGGCAGGCGCTGCGGCGCGCTGCCCGCCACTGGGGCTCGGCCTGCTCGAACACCTCTGGAATCGAGGTGCCGGGCAAAATGTCGTGAAACTGCTGAAAAAGCAGCGTTCGCCAGTCGACCGTTTCAGGATCGCCGGCTAGGGCCTGGGCCAGCTCCGCCTCCCGCAGCAGCCGCTCGAGTGTGCGGTTGTGGCGCTTCTGATCAGGGCGCGAGGTGGCGCAGCCGCGATGCAGCTCCAGGTAGAGCTCGTCGCGCCACACCGGCAGCCGGGGCGCCAGCGGCTCGAGGTCAGCCAAATAACCCCGCAAGCTGCCGTGATGCTGGGGAGCAGCTTCAGCTTGCTGCTGCCAGAGCCGCAGCTGCTCGAGCATTTCAGCGCTGGGGCCTCCACCGTGGTCGCCCACTCCGGGCAGCCACAGGGCCGAATCAACCCCGGTCGCGCCTTGCCAAGCCAAGCGATAGCGCTCCATCGCCACGGGATCGCCATCGGTGCCGATCGGGGCGTTGATCAGGGCCAGCAGCTCGGAACCACAGCGGCTGCGCCAGCGAAACAGCCGGTGGGGGAAGGGATTGGTGGCGTTCCAGGCCATTTTGTGGGTGCAAAACCAACGCACGCCGGTGCTGCGAGCCACGGCCGGCAGGCCGCTGGCGAAACCAAAGCTGTCGGGCAACCAGGCCAGATAGTGCTCCAGCTCAGGGAAGCTGGCGGCGCTGAATTGCTGGCCCAGCTGAAACTGGCGCAGCAGTGAGGAGCTGCTGATCAGCACGCAGTCGCTCTCCACCCAGGGGCCGTTGATCGGTTCAAAGCGACCGGCTGCCACCGCACGCTGCAGGCGGGCGAACAGGGCCGGCCGGTGTTGCTGCAGCCAGGCGTATAAGGCCGGTGTGGAGTGGCCGAAATGCAACTCCTCGAAGCGCTCGATCAGATCAAGGGCAGAGGTGAAGGTGCGCTCGGCCGCTTGCCAGGTGTCGGCCACCGGCCAGAGCCAGGCCAGATCGAGGTGGGCATGGCCCAACACATGAAACCGACCCGTCGGCGGTTCGCCGCTGCGCAGCTGGGCAAGCTCAGCCTTGGTTTCAGCCAACAAATCCAACGGATCGGCTGAATCCAGGGGCTCGAGCTCGAGACGGCTCTCGATCAGGGCACCGTCGTCGTGCAAGGGGCTGCGCAGGCGTAACTCCAGCTCAAGGGCCTCCCCCTGCCACCAGCGCTCGGGCAGCAACCAGCGGCAAGCGGTGTCAAACAGGTCGCCGCCATGCACCGGCACACCATCCACCCGCAGCTCCACCTGGTCGGCCCACCAGCGCAGCACCAGCCGGGCCTGGGCAACGGGCTCCGGCTGGTGCAGCTGCAGCCAGGTCGCCGGGCAAACCAGCCGCAGCCGTAGCTCCCGCCACTGGCCACCCCGCGGCCAGATCACCAACCCCCGCGCTGCCCAATCCGGACGACATTGCTGGCCCCAAGGATCGTCAAGGGCTGGGCCAAACCGCCCTCCCGCCTGCACGCAGCGCCAGGATGGTTGGAGATCCCAGCGCGAATGGGTTGGCCGCAAACGTGACTGAATCGTTTCAATCCGTGGGGTCTGCCCTAGTCCTGAGGCCTCAGGCATCGTTGGATGGCAAGCCGAGTCCCATAGGATGATCCCGCAGCTGCGGGGTCGACTAGGCCCTTCAACGCGCCTGTCACTCCCTGTCACCCGCTCGCCATTCCCCAAGGCCGAACCATGCTCGCCCTCAAGATCTCGGTTTATTCGGTCGTCTTCTTCTTTATCGGGATCTTTGTGTTCGGCTTTTTGGCCAGCGACCCCAGCCGCACCCCGAGCCGTAAAGACCTGGAAGATTGATCAGCTGGCACTAGGCAGGCAAGATCCTGATTCTGTTTGTGGGATGATCCCCAAAAGGACCTGCTGCGCCTGATTTAATCGTGCCAATTTCAGACACGCTTCCTTCAACACTTCGGGCTCAAGAAGGTATTAAGGGCTGATGGATTTGGCTGGCAATTCCCACCGAGTGCCTCTGGGGAAATCGCCTTTAAAAAGGCTCGCTCACCAACTATTAACAGCTGCTTGCCTATCCGTCCTATTCGCTCCAGAGGCTCTGGCAGGTGAAATTCCCAGCCAGCCTGGGGCGGTCAAAGCCTCTAGTTCCGTTATTCCTGCTCCCAACTTTGCTGTAATCAAGGCCGATCAGCAAGGCTACGACCAGCAACTGGGCCGGTTTGTTGCCACCGGCAACGTAGAAGCCCGCTTCAATGGCTGGCGCCTGCTGGCAGATCGAGTCGAACTGGCAGAAGCCAGCCGCAGTGTCTACGCAAGCGGGCAAATTCGCCTGATCAAAGGAGATCAATACCTACAAGCAAGCCGTCTGCGCTATAGCGAACTAGAAGACAGCGGCGAACTTGACGACGTCTATGGCGTTATCGAGCAGGACACCCTTGCCCGGGAAATCAATTTTAAAGAGGTCAACTCCCCAGATCCCAACGCCAAAACGAACGCTCTGCCGTCTAACTTCAGCCAACCAGCGTTTGCCTGTCCGCCACTCAGCACAGATCCTGCCAATAGAACGCTGGTGCGGGTGTTGCCACCAGGTCGCAGCAGCCTGCCCACCATGCCAGCGCCAGCCGGCTGCCCTGGCAGTGAGCTCTCGACTCCAGCTCTATCTCTAAATAGGGCACTGGAATCAGTTGCTTTCGGCCCCCCCCAAGCGGGCGGCCCGCAGGCACAGGCGATCTCGATGGGATCTGGGAAACCTGTCGTTAAAGCAACTGAGATCGAGCAGCTGCCAGACGTGGACTCAAAGGTGAGCAACGTGACGTTCCAGCAGAGCTGGAGCACCAGCCTGAAGCTCGACCTGGGAGCCGTTATTGACACCACGGACTCGCTCAACAGCAATGGGCAGGGCTACCGCCCGCCCGCAAACAAAGCGGGCACGATCAGCCGCATTCGCTTTCAAGGAGCCCAGATCCAAATCAGAGGCAACCGCTGGACTGCCGAACAAATTGCTTTTACCAACGATCCCTTCACTCCTGCCGCCTCTTGGAGCCTGGCCCGCAAGGTGGTGGCCGTTATGGATGGGCGCGGCGTGACCCGCATCAACAGCCGCAGCAGCCAGATTCTGCTGGACGGCAAAGTTTCTTTGCCGGCAATCACAAACACAACCATCGGCGCCGAAGAAGCTCGTTTTGCCTGGGATACGGATAAAGAAGATCGCGATGGCTTCTTTATTGGCTACAATATGGAGCCAATAAAAATAGGCAAGCGGGGCAGCTTGCAACTCCAGCCCCAGCTGAATGTGCAGCGGGCCATCGAAGGCCGTACCAGTAGCTATGTGCTTCCTGGACAAAGCCTGGCTAATCCCACCAGCGAACAGACCGCCAAGCTCGCAGATATGTTCGGCCTGCTGGCGGGACTCAACCTGCCCATGGGCTGGCTCTCATTAAATGCTGAAGCCAGCCTGTCTACCCTCAACCCAGACAACTTCCGATCCGGCATCCGCAGCACCAGTCGCCTGACGGCTCCACTCAACCTGCCCGGCCATACAAGCGCAAACGCTGATCTATTTGGATCCTATCGCGAGCGCATTTACAATGGCAGCCTGGGACTTCAAACCGTAGTTTATTCCTATGGCGCCAATCTAGCTGGCAACGTGGTCTTGAATCAGCCCAAGGCTCAGGCTGCCCCCCTCAAAGCGCCCTTCTTTACGCCAGTGAATCTCAACTGGGCAGCCCAATCCGGCGTATATGAGGCGACACTATTTGGAACAGAAACGCTAGATACTCTCTGGCGTAGTTACGCCAACTTGGCTTTAGGCACAACCCTGCAGCTCTGGCAGGGCTCTGCCCTTGATGCCAGTGAAGATCCCAAGCGGGGCTTGCGCTATGCACCTGTGCCGGTAGTACCAGGCCTGGGAATCAACTTCGGAGCCAGTGGCTATGCAGCCACATATAGCGATGGAGCAAACCAGAACACCCTCACCCTGTGGGGCGGACCTTCGTTCACACTGGGACAGTTTGATCGACCCGTATTCGATTACACCCGCTTCTCCGCCTCAATCGCTGGCACCTTTTTAAATGGAGCCAGCCCCTTTGGCTTTGATCGCACGGTAGATCTACGCACCCTTAGCTTTCAAGCATCCCAACAAATCTATGGCCCAATTGTGCTGGAAGCTGGTGCCACCTTCAACATTGACAATGGCTCCGAATTCTATGGCGATGTTTCCTATTCCTATGTGGAGTTAAAACTGCAACGCCGCTCCTACGAGGTTGGTGTCTACTACAGCCCCTACGACGGCATCGGCGGCATCCGCATCAAACTCAACGACTTTAACTTCAACGGCAATGGCACACCCTTCGTGCCCAAGCCTAGAAGCCGTTGATGTAAGGCAACGATGCAGCGGTGCGAGCCAGCTCGCCGTCGTTGGCCAGCAACTGGGAGGTGGCATCCCATTGCCCAGAAGCCAGCATCTGCTGGGGACCGGACTGGAGTTCTAGCTGCCAAAGCTGCCCCCGTGAGGCTTCCAGGGTGGCATTAGCCAGCGACAAGCTCAGCTCCTGGCCAGGATCGGCAATCAGCGACTCTTGCAGACTCAGCACGCTGGCGTGGGATGAGGTGAAACAGGGGATTCCCAAGGCCAGACAGTTGCCATAGAAGATCTCAGCAAAGCTTTCCCCCACCACCGCCCGGATGCCCCAGCGCATCAACGCCTGGGGAGCATGCTCACGACTTGAGCCACAGCCAAAGTTGCGGTTCACAACCAGCACAGAGGCTCCCTGCAGCCCTGCTCGATCGAAGGGATGCTCCCCAGAGAGCTCGGCCCGATCATCGGCAAACACCTGCTCGCCAAGCCCGTCAAAGGTGACACATTTAAGAAAACGGGCTGGAATGATTCGATCGGTGTCAATGTCGTCGCCGGTGATGACAACGGCGCGCCCGCGCACAGCCGAGATAGGGCCAAAGGGAAAGCTGGAGGTGGTCATGGCCGCGGTCATGGCGTGGTGTTAATCATCTGGCGCACATCACACACTTTGCCGGCAATTGCGGCCGCAGCCACCATCGCCGGACTCATCAGCAGGGTGCGGCCGGTAGCCGAGCCCTGGCGACCCTTGAAGTTGCGATTACTTGAACTAGCGCTGATCTGGCGGCCCTCAAGCCGGTCTGGATTCATGGCCAGGCACATCGAGCAGCCGGGCTCACGCCACTCAAAGCCAGCTTCCCTAAACACCTGGTCAAGCCCTTCAGCTTCCGCAGCCGCCGCCACCTGTTCAGAGCCAGGCACCACAAAGGCCTTGATGCCCGGAGCCACATGGCGTCCCTTGGCCACCGCCGCAGCCGCCTGCAAATCGGACAGGCGCCCATTGGTGCAGCTGCCAATGAAGCAAACATCCACCGCTGTGCCTGCAATCGGAGTGCCTGGCTGCAGATCCATGTAGCGGTAGGCCTCCTGGGCCAAGGGCCGCTCATCCGGCTCTGTCTGCTCCAAGGTTGGCACCGTTTCATCAACGCCGATGCCCTGGCCGGGGGTGATCCCCCAGGTGACTGTCGGCGCAATGGCCGCAGCATCGAAGCGCACCTCATCGTCAAAAACTGCGTCTGCACCACTGGCCAGGCCACGCCACCAGGCCACGGCCCGCTCCCAGGCTTCAGCCTTGGGGGCATAGGGCCGGCCTTGCAGGTAGGCAAAGGTGACGGCGTCGGGGTTGACATAGCCGCAGCGGGCACCGCCCTCGATTGCCATGTTGCAGAGGGTCATGCGCTCCTCCATCGTCAAAGCATCGATGGCTGGACCGGCAAATTCGTAGGCGTAGCCCACACCACCTTTGACACCCAACACCCGGATGATGTGCAACACCAAGTCCTTGGCATAGACGCCCGGCTGCAGCTGACCCTCAACCCAAATCCTCCGCACCTTGAGCTTGCCCATCGACAGGCTCTGGCTGGCCAGCACATCGCGCACCTGGCTGGTGCCAATGCCAAAGGCAATCGCCCCAAACGCCCCGTGGGTGGAGGTGTGAGAGTCGCCGCAGGCGACGGTCATACCCGGCTGGGTGAGGCCCAATTCAGGGGCAATCACATGCACGATTCCCTGGCGGCCGCTGCCGAGGCCATGCAAAGGAATGCCGTAGTCGCTGCAGTTGCGCTCGAGGGTGGCGAGCATCTCCTCCGCCAGGGGGTCAGCGAAGGGACGCGCCTGGGATGTGGTGGGCACGATGTGATCAACCGTAGCCACGGTGCGCTCGGGGAGTCGCACCGGTAGGCCCA
>NZ_JAGQCR010000146.1:0-7839 GCF_024346295.1 Cyanobium sp. BA20m-14 | reverse complement strand
TGATTGTGAAGGGAGCTGAATCGATATGACAAATATATGCCAACACTGGTGGAGGATGTGCAATCGGATATCAACACCTAAACGACAATGCTTCACCACGGGACTGTGAGATAATGTACTGGTACATGGGTTGAATTGGTGAATTAGTGATTGAGAGTTAAGGCTAATTTTGCCAAAGCTTCCAGGTGTCCCAGAAGCGTCGTAGCATTCCAGGCTGTCAGGCCGTGCGGCGTCCACCTCCCCCGTCAGGTCAGTGCGGCCAGCCGGTCGAAAGTTGGTTTCGTTAAGGCTGGAGTTCTAGGAATAAATAATTGTCTTCAGGGCTTATCGGCCTCGCCAGCAAATGCAAAATACAAAGACTAAATGGTTGCGAAAAAGACAAAGCGGCCAGCTATTCAAGCAGGCATTCCTTCAGTGATGTTGGCGCCACCAGTGCCAGCTTTCAATATTGATCAACAACCCAAGCAGGGTCATCACCGCCATCAGCATGATCTGATCAAGGCGTGCATCTGGCACCAAGATATCTGCCAGAAGATGCAGGATATTAGTAATTAGGTAAACTACACTTAGCCAAAAGTGCAGCCGCCTCAACAGCCGCCAGCGAATCCCTGGACCGATGGCTGAATCAGCGAAAGAGATCAGCACGATTGCCAGTAATGGCAGGAAAAAATAGCCGAGCATGGCACCAAGCAGCAGCGGCAAGGCTCCCAATGGGACTTGGCTGTTGATCTCGGGTGACTGCCCGTGGAATAAGGGCATCAAGCCCAAATCCACGTGGAACAGCATGGCCAGCAACCAGGCAATCCAGAGAGTGATCAACCGCTGGGCATGATTTGTAGTGGAGCGCCTGCATCCATCCAGGTGTTATGGGCAAGCGCCTGCTGCCATCAAATCGAAGCCCGGTTCCAGGGCATCAGGGCCAGCAGGCGGGCCATGCCACAAAAACCACTGATGCCAGCAAACACCAGGCCGGCTCCCACCAACCAGCTGAGCAGAATCCAAGCCGGCGCCACCCAGCTGCCGAGGCCCAGACCGAGCAGCACCAAAGAGCCAGCGGCGATCTGAACCTGGCGCATCAGCGGCAGGGGGGCTGGTGTGCCCGTGCCGCACCAACTGGGCTAGAGCCTGGGCACTGCGGCGACCGCTGTGGCATACCAGCACCAAGGCACATTGACGCTGCCTTCGATGTGCCCGCCGGCCAATTCCATTGCCCCGCGCACATCGATCACGCTGACCCGCTTTTCAGCCAGCTGCCGGGCTAGTTCCTGGGCATTGAGACGGGTATCGAGGTCTGGTTTCATGACTGATAAGGAGGTTGATCAGGTGGAAGCGACGCCTTGCAGCGGGTAGCCCTCATCCGCCCAGCGGGCCAGGCCGCCGTGGAGGTTTGCCACCTGGCTGAGGCCGGCCTTAAGCAACTGCTGGGTAGCCAGGGCCGAGCGGCTGCCGGAGTGGCAGACCACCACCACCGGTTGATTGACGCGAAGTTCGGAGATGCGACCTTCCAGTTCCGGCAGGGGAATCAGCAGGCTGTCCGCCACCCGACCGTCGGGGCCGCCATATTCCTCAGCCGAACGCACATCCAGCAAGCTGAGGCCATCACGGTGGGACGCCACCCAGGCGGGGGGAAGTTCGGGCAGGCCCGCATAGCTGCGTTGCAATGGCGCCCAACATGGGTTTGCAGCAGGGCTGGTGACGTCCTGATCAATGGGCTTGCCAGAGCGCATGTTGCCAGGCAGGGCTTCGGCGATCCTGTGGGGGTGGGGCAACTGCATCGACTCCATGTAACCAACGAAATCCCTTTCGGTGGCCATACCGCCCAGGCGGGCGTTGAAGGCTTTTTCTTCAACCACCGAGCTGACCGTGCGGCCCTCGTAGTCGTGCCCTGAATAGAGCAAGCAGGAGTCGGGCAGGCTGAAGAGTTGCTGGGTAATCGAGGCCCAGAGGGTATGGGGGTTGCCCTGCTGAAAGTCACAGCGACCGCAGCCCCGTACCAGCAAGGCGTCACCACTGAATGCCATCGACTGATCGTCGAGCACAAAACTGAGGCAGCCATTGGTATGACCTGGGGTGCTGCGCACCTCGAGCCAGCGAACGCCAAAGGAGAGCCGATCCCCGTGCTGCAGGGGCATGGTCACGTTTTCCGCCCTAGCTGCTGCAGACAGGCCAATTGCACAGCCAGTGGCCTGTCTGCAGCAGCCAGCTGCCGGTGACATGGTCGGCGTGGGCATGGGTATCGAGGGAGGCCACCAGCTTGAGCCCCAGCTCACGGAGTAGGGCAAGATCCCGGCCATGGCGCTCAAACACCGAATCGATGATCACCGCCTGGCGACTGGAAACATCGCCTAGTAAGTAGGTGAAGGTGCCGGTCTGGGCATCAAAAAGCTGGCGGAAGAGCAGGGATCCCCCTCCAGCCGCTGCCCGCAGGGAAATCGGCGTAAACGGGGCGACAACCATCGCGGCATTGCAGCTTGTTATGACCATAGCCGCATAAAGGCGTCGCGTCCGGGGTCGCTCGGGGGAATGCGGCTTGCGACATAGCTGCGACATAATTAATAGATGGCCTATTCCAGCTCCATGCCGTCTCCCCAGTTGCTGGAGGAGTACTGCCAGTTTTTCCGTTTGCTGAGCGAGCCGGCGCGCCTCCACTTGCTGTGTCAGCTCAGGGCAGGGCCCCTGGATGTGGCAGCACTGATCGAAGCCACTGGCTTCTCCCAATCCCACATCAGCCGCCAGCTCGGCCAACTGCAGCGGGCGGGCCTAGTGCGCTGCGAGCGCGATGGGGTGCGCACTATCTGGAGTGCCGAAGGCGCCTTGGTAGACGAGCTCTGCTCCCTGGTCCAGACCCGACTCAAGCGACGTCTGGAGAACCAGTTAGCCCAACTGCAATCAGCCTGAGCGCGCCGGCCCTGAAGCCGGAAGAATGGCCCTAGCAAAAGTTCCCCATGGCGCAGGCAAAATCGCCCCTAGATCAGCTGCAGGAGCATCTGCGCCAGAGCCAGCTGCTGGGCTCAATCAGCAGTGCCCTCTATTACGACCAGAACACGGTTATGCCGGCGGCCGGTGCCGAATGGCGTGGCGACCAACTGGCCCTGTTGGCCAGCCAGCTACACGAACGCCAGAGCAGCCCTGCTTACGCCGATCTGGTCGGGGCGGCGGAAGCCGAGCTGCAAGCCAGCACTCCGGCGGCGGTGCGCCGCAACTTGCAGCTACTGCGGCTTGAGCTAAATCGCCAGCGCTGCCTAGATCCCCAGCTAGTAGCCCAGATCGCCCAAGCCCAGTCGCGCGGCAATGCCATCTGGCAGGAGGCAAGGCGCCGCAGCGACTTCAGCATCTTTGCTCCGGCACTGGAAAGTCTGATCGGCCTACGCCGCGAACAAGCGACCCAACTTGCCGCCGCTGAAGTTCAACACCGCAGCCCCTGGGAAATCCTGGCCCAGCCGTTTGAGCCCGACGTCAGCAAAGAACGGCTGCAGCAGCTGTTTGCCCCACTGCAGGCCGAGCTGCCCGTCCTGCTCCAGCAGGTAGCAGCAACCCAGGTGTCCCCCCTGCCAGAGCTACCCGAAGCCCTGCAGGAAAATCTCTGCAGCGAGCTACTCAACAGCTGGGGCTACGACCCGGCCTACTGCCAACGCTCCCGCTCAGCCCATCCCTTCTCCTGCACCGTGGGCCCCCAGGACTTCCGCATCACCACCCGGGTGGTGCCGGATCAGCCCCTCTCGGCCTTCCTTGCCACCGCCCATGAATGGGGCCACTCCTTATATGAACAGGGCCTGCCCCGCACGGGCAACCACTACTTCCCCTGGCCGCTGGGTGAGGCCACCTCGATGGGGGTGCACGAGTCGCAGTCGCTGTTCTGGGAATGCCGGGTGGGCCGCAGCCGCGCCTTCGCCGAGCGCTGGCATCCGCGCTTCTGCGCCGGCTTAGGCAGTGGCGGTGGCAGTGGCAGTGATCCCTGGGGCGGCGCCTTCGGCTTCTGGCGAGGGCTCAATCCCCAGCGGCCCGGCCTGATTCGGGTGGAAGCCGACGAGCTCAGCTACTGCTTGCACATCGTGCTGCGCTTTGAGCTGGAGCTGGCCCTACTCGAGCAGGACATGCCGGTGGCGGAGCTTCCAGGTTTATGGAACCGCCGCATGGGCGAGCTGCTGGGCCGTACCCCTTCAAGCGATTCGGAGGGATGTCTGCAAGATATCCACTGGGCAGAAGGCCTGTTTGGCTATTTCCCCAGCTATGCCCTGGGCCATCTGATCAGCGCCCAACTCGCGGAAACCATGGAGCAGGAGCTTGGCGGCCCAGGTGCCATCGAGGCCGCGATCGCTGCTGGTAAGGAGAGCAGCCTGCGGGACTGGCTGGCCAGCAGGGTTTATCCCCTGGGCCGCAGCGTCAATGCGGAAGAGCTGGTGGAACAGGTGAGTGGCCAGAGGCTCAGCGCGGCAGCCTTCCTTCGCTATCTGCGCAACAAGCTGGAGCGCCTGCAGGCAGATACTTAGGATGCTGCTTAGCCACTCAAATTCCGCTTCATGGCGAACATCGACCACGCCCCGAGCCGCACGATGCTCAACCTGTTGCACGTGCTGCCGGCCTTCGCCGATGAAGCCAAGCTGCGCGTGAACGCGATCGTGGAGCTCAACTCCATGACGATCAACAAGTACGAATTGATCACGGAAACCGGCCACCTCAAGCTGGATCGCGTCGGCTATTCGTCGCTGGCCTACCCCTTCGCCTACGGCTGCATCCCCCGCACCTGGGACGAGGACGGCGACCCCCTCGATATTGAAATTGTCGGTGTCACCGAGCCCCTAGTGCCGGGATCGCTGGTGGAAGCTCGGATCATCGGCATCATGACCTTTGACGACGGCGGCGAGGTCGACGACAAGGTGATCGCCGTATTGGCCGATGACAAGCGCATGGACCACATCACCAGCTTCACCCAGCTTGGTGAGCAGTGGGTCACGGAAACCCAGTACTACTGGGAGCACTACAAAGACCTCAAAAAACCCGGCACCTGCAAGGTCAATGGCTTCTTGGAGCCAGCAGAAGCTGTGAGCATCATTAAGGAGTGCGAACGGCGCTATCTCCACATCATCGACGCCAAACTGGTTAACTAAGCGCCCTTATTACCATGGCTGACTACCTCAAACCGCTCTGGATTGCCGCAGTAGCCCTGGCGATGGCTCCGGCTTGGACCCCTGTCCAGGCCCAGAGCAACAGCCGGGAAATTGTGCTTCAGCTTGATAAGCGCACGATCAGCCTGCGTGAAGGCGGCAAGGTGCTGGGCAGTTGGCCAGTGGCGATTGGCGATCCCAGCACCCCCACACCAGTAGGGCGCTTCTCGGTGCAAAACAAGGTTGTTAATCCCAAATACCAGAGCACCAAAAGCGGCAAGATCAACTCCACCGTCGGACCAAATGGCCCATTAGGCGATCGCTGGCTTGGATTCCAGAAAAGCGGACCCAACCAGTACGGCATCCATGGCACGCCAAATGCTTGGTCCTGGACGGTGACATCACGCGCAGCCGTGACCAATGGCTGCGTGCGCATGCTCCACGAGCATGTGCGCTCCTTATTTGATCAGGTGGAAGTCGGTACGCCAGTAGTCGTGCAGCGCTGAAGCCAGCCGATTGTCGGAAAATATTCTGGAGATAACCCCAGCTGCAGCCGCAAGTTGGGGTTATCGGCGTTCCTCATAAGGCCAAAACAAGGCATGAGGCCTTTCGACTGCGTCTATGTCTGCGGTTCCCCACTCCAATCCTTCCTGCGAACCCCAAGTGAGCACCACCTTGAAGTGGGCCAGTGACGGCGAGCTTTCACCCCTTGATTTGGAGCGGATACTGGCCAGGTTAAGTGCGGTTGATCCAGCAGCCCAGGCGCTCTGTAGCCAGCTTCAGACTCAATCCTGAGCCCCATCCCCAGGGGGTGTGAGCTGGCGCGCTAGGGCCCGGGCCATGCCATCGCGGCTGGCCAAGCCACGTAGAGAAGCAACCGGCAAACCGGGATTGGGAAGGCCATGGGGCAGGGCTGCCGCCGCCGCAGCCGGCACATCAAAAACCGGCAATTGGCGCAAGCCATTTGGCCTGAGCTGGTCTTCCAGCTGAGCAAGCTGGGCAGACATCGGCAGCCACACCAAGTCACTGCGGCGACAGGAGAGCAAGGTGGGCACCGGTGAAGACCCGTCGTCATTGAACTCCCGCTCGGCACTTAGGGCCCGCTGCAGATCAGCCAGGGTGACCAGCCCCACCACCCAAGCCCCATCAGCCACCACCAGACAGTGGCCGTGGGCCTCCACCAGCTGAAGCAAGGCCTTTTTGGCTGGTAACTCAGCTGCCAGCACCAGGGGTGGCTCGGGCTCGAAAGCCTCAGCCACCTGCAGGGCGGCCAACTGGCGGCGGCGATGCTCCTCTTGGGGGTCAGGCCCAAGTAAGCCCGGATCAGCCAGGCCCTGCCAGCGCTCCACCAAGGCAGCACTGAGGCCGGCGGCGGCCATTAGCGGCAGCACAATTCGAATATCGCGGGTGAGCTCAAACAGCAGCAACAGGGCCGTAAGAGGAGCCCTGGCACTACCGGCCAGCACAGCTGCCATGCCCACCATGGCGTAAGCGGGTGGCTCAGCCACCGGCAGGTGCAGGCCACTATCACCAAGCAGCTGGCCGTAGCAGTTGCCGAGCACCGCTCCCAGGAACAGGGATGGGGCAAAACCACCGCCAACAAAGCCGGTGGCATTGCTGATACCAGTTGCTAATAGCTTGACGCCCAGCAATACCAGCAAGGTGAGCAGGGGCACGCCACCCTCGCTGCCAAGCAGGGCTTCAATCGTGTCGTAGCCGACACCAAGCACCTGGGGAAAACCCAGAGCCATCACACCCACAGAGGCACCCCCTAGGGCGGTGGGCAGGCCTGGCGGCAGCTGGCCCAGCCAGGCCTGAAGCCGCTCGCTGCGGCCTGCAGCCAGCAGGCTCACCAAGGCCCAGGACATCAAGCTTGCCACCAGGCCTAAGCCCAGATAAAGGGGCAACTCCAGCGGTGAGCGCACCTCATAAGCAGGCAAGCGCAAAATCGGTGTGTCCCCGAGCAGCAATTGGGTGACCAGCGAGGAAGCCACCGCCGCCACCAGCACCGCCCGCAAGCTGGGCCGGCCCTGAACGGCACTGAAGCTTCCTTCAAAAGCAAAAAACACCCCGGCGATGGGTGCCTTGAATCCCGCCGCCAGACCTGCGGCCACTCCCGCGGCCACCAGGGCTTTCTGACTCTGGGGAGAGAGCCCGCCGCGCAGGGCCACCCACAGACCGATATTGCCGCCACTCTCAACGCTGGGCCCCTCCGGGCCGAGGGAGGCACCACTGCCCAGGCTGAGGGATGCACCCAGCAGGCGCTGAAAGGGCAAGCGGGGCCGAGCGCTTACGGCGCCATCGGCCATCGCCATCAGGCTGGGTAGGCCAGGGCCCAGGTCACCGCCATAGCGGCGCAAAAGACCAACGGCCCAGCCCCCCAGGGTGGGCACCACAACCACCGGCCAAAGACTTATCCAATCGGGCAGGGAGGAAACCGGCAGGGGCAGCGGCTCAGGAACGGCCGGGGGCGGTGGCAGGAAGCCAAGCCCGCCGAGACCCACCTGGAGCAGGGCCCGCAGAGGTGTGCCCGTATCAGGAGCAGCCGCTAGCGGCAATTCGATTGCTAACTCCGGCGGCTGGCTACGACCAACCGTTAGAAGCCCCTCCACAAAAGGTCCAAACAGCCCGTTATTGATGAAGCCCAGCAATTCGTGGAAGGCCACCACTGCCAGTCCCGTGAGCACCCCAATCAGGGCAGCCCAGGCCAGCAGATTCCATTGATAGGGAAGGG
>NZ_JAGQCR010000145.1:0-8041 GCF_024346295.1 Cyanobium sp. BA20m-14 | reverse complement strand
CCAGCACATGTGTACGCATCCAAGGTGGTTCATGGGCGTCCCTCTCTTGCCCGGTGTCAACTACCTAGGCGGGCGCCTACCTAATTGTCGCCGCGCACACTCTCCCAATCCGCATCACTGAATGCCCGCCTTGAAACCCCGATCGAGCAGTGGTCCTACCTCGATGAGGGGGCTGATCGCCCATGGCTGAGCAGTTGCAGTGCTGCTGCGTAGCTGTCTGCCAAGGGAGTTGGTGCCGCGCCATGGCGTGCCAGTACCGCCGCGATGCGGGCACTCCCTTCTGGTAGCCGTGCGCTGCAAAGCCAGGGGAAGGCGTGGTGGGCACTGTGATGTGGCAACCCTCCCATCAGGGCGTTAAACCAGGCGCTGCAACGGATGTTGCGGCTGGCGTAGAGCTGCGTCTGTAAATTGGTGTTGTGCTGTTGCCACAGACCGTGGTGTTCGACTAGGCCGCGCAGCTGCACGATCCCGCCGATCACCCGTTCAAGGACCAACCAGAAGAGGAGATAGCGCCAGATTTCCCCGTGGACCACGGCAACGCTCAACATCGCCGCGTGCACAACGACAACGCCGATGCCATCTCCCAGCCTCGCGAGCCCCAGTCGCGGATCAACATGCTGCAGTTGCAGGCCTTTGATCGTGGTGTCAGTTATGAGCCCCACCCCACCGAACACCAGTATCCGCAAAGGCAGAAGGCGGCTCTGCAGCTGGCGGCGCAGGGGGCTGGCGTGCAATCGCTCCATGGGAAGCACATCCGTTCTCTCTGGATCGCGCGGGTCGCGACCGTTCCAGAGGTGATGCAGCCGATGCAGACGCGCGTAGGTGAGGTAAGGCCAGCCCATTGGCCAGCTGAGCAGGCAGGCGAAAGGGGTCTCGAACCTCCGCCAGCCAAGCAATGTGCCATGAACCATCTCATGGGTAGCGATCAGCAGCAGGGCGTATGCAGCGCCAGTAATGATCAACATGGCCCCAGAAGGCCAGCCCAGCGGCAGCATCCAGAACAGGCACGAGCCGCCGATCAACACACCGCTTAGCCCGAGCAGCCGAGCCACAGTCCAGGCCCGTTCAATCCATGACGGTGCCCCGCCTAGATCAGCGACCGCTGCGCAGAGATCACGATCCAGAGGCGTCATCGCGGCAAGGGGACAGAAGCAGGACCATCAGAGATGGGTGTCAATACGCTCCAATGCTGTCTGTTGGGAAGTATCACAATTCTGAACCAGTCGTTTGCAAAAACCAGCTACGCCGCGCTTGAACAGCGCCAAGGCCGCATCCTGCATCGTCAGAATCGATACCGCTTGCCTCTAGACCTCTGCTGCCTCCAGCCAAGGGAAGCAAGCCCCATAACAGCTTCGATCTGATTCTTGTCTTGGCTGCAGCCCTAGCGCTCATTGCTGTGGGCGTCAACACGCCCGATGATGCGCATGGAACCCTGGAGTACCGCGTGGCCCCGGATAAAACACGGGGCTGCATACCTGCTGCAGATTGACCTCGTCTGCCAAGCAGTGACCTCCATCGGGGCAAGAATGCACAGCCTCCATGGGGACCCTCGTAGACAGCCACTCGTATCCAGCACTTGAAAACTCCCCAAACGGGGGTATTAGCCAGCGGCAAAGACGCCGATAATTAAACGTGTATTGACCTAGCAGGATGCGAGGCTAGAATATTTATGCTCCTATTTTCTTGCCCAGAGGTCTTTATTATGAGCAGCATAAAAGCTAGCTGCTTATTAATCCCTAAAAAAATAGCACCTTAATCATGGAACCAATTCTCCGTTTTTTTACTTGGGTCGGCAATGCCGCAGGGAAAGCCTTCGGTAATCCCATGGAAGATCGCAAGAGTCAGCCGCCAAAAGTCGGTGCGCAACCTTTTACAGGAGATACTGGTGGCAGCCGTAAGGAACGCAAGTTGCGTAAGGGTTAACACGTCAACAAAGCCCCATTCGGGGGTAGCATTGACGTAAATACCTGACTAAAATACGTAGGTTTCTTAACCACATCACGGCTGACAATCTCGAGGCCGTGATGGTCGCAGACCAAGCAAACGTTCAGGCAAAGCATCTGCAGAAATTGATGCTGCTACAACAGCAGCACGATCGCCTGACCCTTCTCAAGGCCAGTAGCTCCGCGCAAATCAAACCTGCACGGTTGACCCAATCGCGGGCGAACTGAATGTCACCAAAGGTCCTCCGTCCCGGTATGGGACGCAGATTTCTTGGGACAGGCTCATCTCACCTTTTTGGCTAGTTCACAGGGCTGTGAGTTGCTCTTTTGACATTGCCTAATCTAATTACAACCCCCTCCTTGATAGCTCTTCCTCAAAGACCTTTCAGCATCCCTCAGTACTTCCTCACAAAGCCCCCACACTCCATCAGCACCGTCTTCTACCCCCACAACTCCAGACCCAGATACGCCAGTGCCGCTGCCCTTCCGAGACATAAAGACGCAGCAACCTCAGCAGCGGGTGCTTTTGATGCTGACTCCATCGGCTCCGATGCCACTGCCGAGTAGTGGAGCAGGTCTCCATCGGCGGTGGGGATGGTTAGGCGGAGCAGTTCTTGGCTGGGACCAGCAACTGAAAAGCCTGAGGATGATGCAGCAGCGTCCTTGTTGAGGATGTCGCTCTGAGCGCCTGCCCTCCCTTGCCCGGCTGCTCCGGAGACCCCTGGTTCCCCCACCAGGGGTTTTCTGTTGATCGCCCAAGGCTGGCTGGGGCTGTCCAGGGATCGCTAGCCGTTCAGATGATCAGGCAGGCAGCGGACAGAGCAGCGGGCAGAGCAATGGACCCGGCAGGCGGCAGGTGCGCCAGATGCCGCTGCCGGTACTCACCTCCACGCCGATCAAGCTGCGCTGGGTCTCCACCTCATCGTGCTCGATCCAGGCAATCGCCTCACTGAGCGCCTCATCCAGGCTGGGGTAGAGCCCATCGAGCTGACGGTGGGGTTCACAGCAAGCGTCAATCAGGCGGTAGCACCGCTGACCTGGGGCCTTGGTCGGTCGCAGACGTGGAATCAAGCTGGAAGCGACCAACAGTGTGAACGACAAGAACGTCCACTTTGCAGCGCTATCAGCGGTGGACCTGGGTTGCGCAACACGACGTTGCCTTGGGATCTAAGAGCTGTGGGTGGGCAGCCCTGGCCAAGCAGAATCATTGCTCCTCTCTGCAAGCTGATTGGCCCGCCTGGAAGCCCTGCTCAAGGTCAAACCAAGTGCTGAGGAGTGTCGTCAGACCCTCAATCAGCTGGCGGTCAGCCTGGCCGCAGAGCTCAGCTGGCTGGATCCACGCAATGCCTGCCTCAGCCTGAGCGCGGGGACCAGTGCCCTGCCGGTGCAGGTTTTGATGGAGCTGCGTGGCCCGGATCAGCTGGGCGTGCTGGTCAACAGCCGTGAGGGAATGGGATCAGGCGCCCCGCTCAGCCATGCCGTGCTGGAGCAGGTGCTCGATCTCCTGTTGAAGCTTTCGCCCGGTATAGATCTGACCTACCGCTCAGATCGCGATGGGCCGATCCGGCAGGGAAGTGGTCAGCGGACCCAGACCTGAGCAGCGGATTCCACAACCTTTTCCACAGGCTTTCCGCAGGGATCGGCACGCAGTGAGCTTGCTGCGGATCAACCGGTCCTGGGTCCGTCGGGATTCCATCACACGGTTGAGCCGCGGGGTCGCGGCCGGCCTAAAAGTTTGCGGCTTTTGAGATGACTGGCGATGGGCACTGCTTTTCTGGAGGCCAACTTGGACGTTGTCGATCCCGTCCACGCCAAGTCCATTGCCCAGGAACCGCTGGTTTTGCAGATCGAGCCGTCAGTGTCAGAAGGCCGACTGCCGTCCTGGTTCTCCCCAGGCAGCCTGGAGTCCATGCGGCCGTTGCTGGAGACGTTCACCACACTCAAGCCCCAGTCACTCGAGCAACTGCTGCCGGCGTTGGGCATCCTCGGCCTGGCGGTCGTTGCCGGTGTCGGCCTAAGGATCACAGCTGCGGTGCTGGGCAGCATTGATGAGCTGCCGATGCTGGGTCGGCTGCTGCAGCTGGTGGGCCTGGTTACGGCGATTCGATTCCTCTCCCGCAACGCCATGCAGCAGCAGCAGCGTGCGGCGCTGCTCGCCAGGATCCAGAAGCTCAAGCTGGACGTGTTGGGCTGATCGTCCTCCCGCCTGCAAAAATCTTTCTCCTGGCAGGGGGGGCTCCATCCCCGCAGGTCTTTTCATAGTTCCTGATCCTGGTTGTCGACGATGAGCCGCCGATCCGCGCTCTCACCCGCTGCTAGGGCTATCAGTTTCAGAGATTGCCAGTGGCTGTGAGCTGATCCCGCTGGAGGTGCAGATAGAGCTGCTCCGGCTCGCGGTACTGGCGAGGTAGGCAATGATGCAGGATCTCAAGTTTTTGCCAGCAAACCGTGCGGCGTGCCTTGTTGATCGTGACGCCATCGCGCACCAAGATGCGCATCGCCTTGCAATAGAGGTGGTACTGGGCTTCCAGTTCCCCAACGCTCAGGCTAGAAGCGGCCATCCCAACTCCTGGAGTGGTGCGAAACCATCCAAATTGAGTCCGGGCCCGTGTCGGAGTGGAGCCTTACAAGCGTTCACAGATCGGGCCTCCTTTTGTGTTTGCGTCCGCTGATCCAGCAAGTCGCCAAGCGAGGCCTTCCTGGCGCCCCCAGAAGCGATGGATGGCACCCTCAACTGCTCAAGACCCATTGGCGGAGCAGGCAGCTGCCGCTTTCCAGGGGCAGCTGATGTGATCCCAGTCTGCTGACAGAGTCGCCGCCAGCCGGGCGACTGCTGCGATTATTTCGGAATGTGAAGGATTGCGATCTATGGCCTCCGCTCCGCGCACCAGCCCATCCCTTCTGGATCAAACCCTGGCCCAGCTGCGCGAGCTGGCCAAGCGCCTCGGCATGCGCAGCTACACCAACCTGGCCAAGACAGAGCTACTGGAGGTGCTGGCCCAGGTAGAAGCCCATCCTGCTGCTCCCAGCAGCCCAGCTGCCACCGCAACGCCGCAGGCTCCGATCACTACCCAGGTGACGTTCCTGCCTCGCGATCCCCAGTGGGCCTACGTGTTCTGGAGCATCAGCGCCGCTGATCAAGCCCGTGCCGTCGCCGCTGGCGGCCAGCAGCTCTGCCTGCGGGTGGCCGATGTCACGGGTCTGCAGCACGGGGCCTCCCATCCCCATGCTCTGCAGGAGCTAGTGGTTCCGGCGAACGCCACCGAGTGGTATCTGCCGGTACCACTGAGCGATCGCGATTACCGCGTGGAGCTCGGCTACCGACTCGGCGCCGCTGGCTGGCTGAAGCTGGCGGTGTCATCGGTGGCGCGGGTGCCGGCCGAGGGGCCCAGCCCGGTGGTGGCGGATGTCTTTGTGCCCTTCTCGTTGGACGGTCCAATCGGACCGGTCAGCCAACCGTTGGGTGGCGGCGGCGCCGGTGTGGAGCATGAGCGCCTCTATCAGCTGACAACATCCGCAAGCCCCCAGAGTCGCCGAGTCGGCTCGGAGATGCTGCATGAGCACGATTTCACGGGGGATTACACCGGCCTGCTGCATGCCTCAGGCGTGGGCCTGTGGGCCAGCGGCCGCAACGAATCGGGCAGTGGTGTGCTGCGTCAGCGCTCCTTCTGGCTGGTCGCCGATGCGGAGTTGATCGTCTACGGCGCTACCGAGCCCAGCGCCAGCCTGTTCATCGGTGATGCGCCGGTGCCGCTGAGCAGTGATGGCACCTTCCGGGTGCAGGTGCCCTTCCGCGATGGCCAGCAGGTGTACCCGATCCGCGCTGTCGCCGCCGATGGCGAGCAGGAGCGCTCGATTCGCATGGAGTTTCAGCGCAGCACTCCAGAGGCACGGGTGAACAGCCGAGAAGAGGCTCAGCTCGGTTGGTTCTGAGCCAGCCGGGCCGGCGATTGCCCCTGTTTGGGGGCATCGCCAATCGTCCAGTGGAAGGAGACTGAATCCAGCGACAACCCGGAGATCTGCCATGACGGACTCCCATCCCCTCAGCGGCTCCAGCAGCTGTCTGGGCAGCACCTGCCTCAAGTGGGGCTCTGACGGCGAACTCACCGCATTGGATCTGAGCCTGGTGCTTGAGCGACTGGCGCAGGCGGACCAGGAGCTGACCAGCCTGCGCCAGGGCAGCTTTGATTCCGGGCCATGTCCCTCGATCAGCTGAAGGCCTTTATTGCCCGGATGCAGGATGACCCTGGTCTGGGTTAGGCCGTGCAGGCTGCTGCCACCGCCGACGACGTAGCCGAGCTCGCCGGAACCCTCAGCGACGAGTTCTCCGGCGATGAGCTGCTGCGCCTGTCGGGCCAGAAGGTGGGCCGGGTCACGGTGACCAAGCAGGACATTCCAGGCGAATACAACTGAGTCTGATCGGGGATGCCGTTCCTAGGCTGGTATCACTCTGAGAAGGGGTTCCCATGGCCACCTGTGATCTGCCGGCCTCCGAGGTCGAAAATCCCTCTGCTGCAGCCCTGCACCAGCTCAAGGAGTTGCTGGAGCGCGATACCGCGTTTGCCCAGGCTCTGGGCGCCACCGCCTCCACCGAGGCTGCGGCAAAGCTGGCAGCAGAGCACGGCATTGTGCTTGCACCGGAGGCACTCTGGCGCCATCGCGGCACCCTAGTCAGCGGCGGCCTGCCCACCTGGCGGGGCTGAATTAAGGGGATCGTTTCCAGCCGGGGGGACTGTTCCGGATGGGATCTGCCACCATTGCTGATTGCGGCATGCAATATCAGTAGTGGCAGGGCGGGGAAGGGAGTTGCCCAGGCCGCCGGACCTGTTGCAGTCTCTATCGGCTGCGGGGAGCTGGTTCGCGATCTGGAGCCGGGATGGGGACATTGCAGAGGGGCCAACACGCCAGGAGGTTGGCCGAACTCCTGCTTTCAGCTTGGAACAAGCATCCGGGTTAATGGCGACACGGACGGTCCTCTCAGTAGCTCGCAGCTTGGTGCGTTGCGATTCTTCTGGGCTAGTCGCCTTCCAGGGGTAGCAACGAGTTCATCGGCTATCTGCAGGTCATCGGCGAAGATTGAATCGAGCAATTCAACCCCGGTTAGACCATGACTCCAGATGTCAACCCGGCTCTTTGGTGGACAATCAAATAGCCAATCTTCCAGCGGGAAAACAACCTTTTCCTGGAAGAAGGTGTTCGGACCGATACAGCGCAGGATCACCATCCGGTCGCAATCGTTACGGTAGCGATGGACTCCCATGGCCCTAGCCTGTGCAATGAGATTCATGATGTCGAATCTTTTGTGCCATAACGGTCGCCATGCACACCGCTTTGGCGATTGTCCCCAAATGGGGCAGGCCGCCTGTGTATAACTCGTGGGACTTCCCTTGATCTCCAGAGCTGCTGTTACTGAGCTCATAAAGGGTGCCGTGGACATCGACTGCGACACACCCCAGGCAAGCCAGAAATCCGTACTGCTGCTGCTTACACTTTGGCCATTCAATGCAGGTGCCACCACCATCCTCTCGATCGGCGATGGCGACACCATCCGCGTCCTCCAGGCGGGTAAGGCGCTCGCCGTGCGGCTGGCCTGCATCGACGCACCCGAGACGGCCCAGAGTCCCTATGGCCAGCAGGCCCGCGCCTACCTGCAGCAGCGTCTGCCGATTGGCCGCGAGGTGTCGCTTGAGGTCAAGGCCACCGATCGCTACGGCCGCTCAGTTGCCGAGGTTTTCAGTGGCGTGAATATCAACCTGGTGATGGTGGAAGACGGCCAGGCCTTTGCCTATCGGCAATACCTGGGCGGCTGTGATGCCAAGGAGTATCTAGAAGCAGAAGAGCGGGCCAGTAGCTCTCGCCTTGGCGTATGGCAGGTTCAAGGGGACATCACTCGCCCCTGGGATTTCCGCCGCGGGCGCCGCTCAGCATCCATCCCCGATGGCACCACCCCAGGGGGGCGCCATTACCGCTGCAAGGAGATCGGCTCCTATGCCAAAGCTCAGGAGCTGCTGCGCCAGGGGCACAGCTATCTAGATGGAAACGGGGACGGAGAAGCCTGCGAATCCCTGCGCTGACTTGGGTTCTGGTGGTACGGGGAT
>NZ_JAGQCR010000144.1:0-8051 GCF_024346295.1 Cyanobium sp. BA20m-14 | reverse complement strand
GGCAGTTTGATCTTGCTGTCGATGGTGTTCTGAATGTCGGCGACAACCGTGCCCAGCGGCCGACCACTGACGTTGGTGGACACCACGATCAACCGCGATACGTCCTCCCGGTTGACCACATTGGCGCCCAGGCCGTAGTCGATGCGGGCCAGGCTTCCCAGCGGCAGCATGGTGCCTGCGGGGGTAGCGATCGGTAGAGCTCGCAGGGCATCGAGATTGTTGCGGGAGTCTTCGGGGAGCATCACCACCACATCGGTGCGGTCGGTGCCGTCGCTCACCACCTGGCCCACCGTCTTGCCGTTCAGGGCGATCTCCACCGCATCGGCAAGCTGCTGCATCGTCAGCCCGTTGGCAGTGGCGGCCTGGCGATCGAAGGCAATCTGCACCTGCTGGATCGGCAACTGGGGTTCGAGCTGCAGATCCACCACTCCCTGGATCGGCTCGATTGCGTCACGCACCTGCTCGCCGATCCTGCGCAGCTCCGCCAGATCGGGGCCGTAGATCTTGATGGCGATCGCACTGCGGACTCCTGAGAGCACCTCATCCATCCGGTGGGAGATGAAACCGCCGATGTTCGGAGCCACTCCGGGCAGCTTCAGGAAGGCGTTGCGTAGTTCGGCAATGGCAGCAGGGCGATCCTTCATCGCCTCGTCGCTCAATTCCACATCCACATGGGCCAGGTTCACGCCTGCTCCATCGGCATCACCAGGGGCCCGGCCGGTTCGCACCTGCACCCAATCGAACAAAGGGCTGGCCTTGAGGGTGTTGGACAACGCCAGCCCAGCGCGGTTGGTCATCTCCAATGACACTCCGGGATAGAGCACCATCGAGTTCACCAAAGATTTCTCACGGAACTCCGGTAGAAACACCCGTCCGAGGCTCGGCAAGATGGCACAGGCCACCACAACGAATGCCAGAGCAGCGGCCAGGACGCGCTTGGGCGACAGCAGCGAGAACTCCAGCAAGGGCCTGTAGGCCCGCTCCGCCCAGGTGGCCACCCAGGTGTTCTCGGCTGGGAGGCGTGTGTTTGCCAGCAGGATGGCGCAGAGCGCTGGCGTGAGCGTGAGCGCCACCAGGCTGGACGCCGCGATCGAGAACAGGTAGGCCAGGCCCATGGGCGCAAAGATCCGCCCTTCCACCCCCGAGAGGCTGAAGATCGGCGCGAACACCACCACGATGATCACGGAGGAAAGGATCACCGGCTGGCGCACCTCCACGGAGGTTTCGAACACCACCTGCAGGGGATTCCTGGGCTGGGCGGCCACCTGGTTGCGGCGCAGCCCGGAGTAGCAGTTCTCCATGTCGACGATGGCGTCGTCAACCACAGATCCGATCGCCACCACCAGACCACCGAGGGTCATGGTGTTGATCTCCAGCCCAAATGCGCGCATCAGCATCAAGCCGATCACGAGCGACAGGGGGATGGCGCTGAGGGTGATCACGGCGGTGCGCCAGTTCATCAGGAACAGCACCATCACCACCGAGACGATCACGATGCCTTCGATCAAGGAAGTGCTGACGTTCTTGATCGCGGTATCAATGAAATTGGCCTGCCGGAAGGTGCGCTTCACCTGAATGTCAGCCGGCAGGGTCTTGCTGAGGGCGGCGATCCGCTCCTCCACCTGACGTGTCACCCGTGGCGTGTCGATATCGGGCTGTTTGTTGATCATCAGCACCACCGCCGGCTTGCCGTTGAAGCTGCCATCACCGCGCTTCAGGGCACTGGCCAGCCGCACCTCGGCGACATCACCGATCCGCAGCGCCTGGCCTTGGCTGTTGGTCACCACGGAATCAGCGAGATCCTCACTACTGCCCGCCTGGCCACTGGCGCGGATCAGCTTCTCCTGCCCGCCGGCGATCAGAAAACCGCCCGGGGCATTGGCACTGGCGGCCGTTGCCGCCTCGGCCACGGCCTGCAACGACACCTGGCGGGCCTGAAGTCGCTGAGAATCGATCTGAATCTGCTGCTGGGCCTCCTCACCGCCATACAAGGTCACCTGTGAGACACCGGGAACTTCCAGAATCTGGTTGTTGAAGGTGTTGGCGACGATCCGGCGCAACTGCATCGGCGTCGTGAGGCCGCCGCCCTCCAGGGTGAAGGCGTACTGCAGGATCGTGCCCAGGGGAGAGACGAGGGGTGAGATTGCCGGGGATCTGGCTTGGGCAGGCAGCTCCGCCTCGATCTGTTGCAGGCGTTCCGCCACCGATTGCCGCGCCCGATTGATGTCGGCGTTCTGATCGAAAACCACCTGCACCATCGAGAGCCCCACCTTTGAGGAGGAGCGCACCGTTTCCACTCCCGGCAGGCCATTGACGGCCGATTCGATCGGCACGGTGATGCGCTGTTCCACCTCTTCCGGTGCCAGACCATCGGCTGTGGTCTGCACATCCACCTGGGGAGGGGCGAACAGGGGGAACACATCCAGGGGCATCCGGCTGAGGATCGACAGGCCCCAGAGAGTGATCAGCACGGCGGCCACAACCACCAGCCAGCGCCTGGCGATGGACGTGCGCAGTGTCTGGTTGAGCAGGCGTTCCAGCATGGGAAAGGCTTGGGAGGCGGAGAGAGCGCAAGGATCGGGGGTTAGTTCTTCTTGCCAAGCCGGGAGATCACAACCCCAGCACCAAGGACGATCACCACAGCACCGGCCCCGATCACCAGGCGGTTGAGGCCTCCGGCGGCCGTTGGCGTGACTTGGGTCGCAGAGGCGTCAGAGGATGCAGCAGGGGCAGCCGCACTAACTGCGCCGGCGCTCTGGCTCTTTTTCGATTCGGCGTAGAGCGAGAGGGCTCCCTGTGTCACCACCTCGTCTCCAGGCGCGATGCTGCCGTCGGTGATGGTGATCTGATCGCCTTGGCTGGCGCCGGTCTGGAGAAACACCGGGTCGTAGGTGGTGCCGCTTTTCACGAAGGCCAGGGGCTTGCCATCCGCATCCACCACCGCAGCGACCGGAATGGAGACCACGCCGCCGGCTTCCGTGGCAGGAGCGGTGGTGATCCCCAGCATGGAATCAATCTCGGCGCTGGCCTTCACCTGGCGCACGTTCCCCTGCTGCTGAAACTCATCGCCATGACCAACGTGTGCAATGGCCGGGCTGAACCCACCGAGGGCCAGGGTTCCGAGGCTGAGGCCGCCGGCCAGAAGAAGAGCGCGCATGCTGCTGGTGCCGCAGGGGCAGGACAAGAACCCGCGAAGGATGCCGTAGTCGCGATGAAAAACAGGTGAAATCGCTTGCGCCCACTAGCATTCGCCGGTCTTAGCTTCCACTTGATGCCGCTGCGGATCCTGCTGGTGGAAGACGAGCAGGAGCTGGCCGGCGCTGTGCAGACCGTGCTGCAGCACCAGGGCCACGTGGTGGACCATTGCAGCGATGGTCTGGAGGGCTGGACACTGCTCAGCGGTGAGCTGGCCAGCTACGAGCTGGCGATCATGGACTGGATGCTGCCGGGCCTGAGTGGCCCTGAGCTCTGCCGCCGCGCCCGCGCCGCCGGTCTCGACCTGCCCGTGCTGTTGCTCACTGCCCGGGCCGAGACGGCCGATCGGGTAGAGGGCCTCGACGCCGGTGCCGACGACTACCTGAGCAAGCCCTTCGCGATGGAGGAACTGCTGGCGCGGGTGCGGGCCCTGCAACGCCGCCAGCCCAGGTACCGCGAGCCCGTGTTGGAGGTGGGGCCCTACCGGTTCGATCCCCAGTCCGGCCAGCTGCAGGTCAGCTCGTCCGATGGTGTGGTGACGATCCCGCTGGCTGGCAAGGAGCTGCAGCTGATGGCCTATTTCCTGGAGCACCCCGGGCAGATCATTCCGGGCTCTCGATTGCGTAACCAGCTGTGGGACCTGCACCAAGACCCGGTGAGCAACGTGGTGGCCGCCCAGGTGCGGCTGCTGAGGCGCAAGCTTGCGGGCCATGGCCTGGACTCCCCGATCGAAACGGTGCCGAGCCGTGGCTATCGCTTCCATGCCCAGCTGCCTGGAGAGCCATGAGCGCCAACCGCTCACCGGCTCCGGCAATGCTTTGGCGAGCTCGGCTGCGCTTGGCTGCCCTCTCGCTGCTGGTGATGGGCGCGATTCTGTACGGCGCCGGGTTCGCCATGGCGCGCCTGCTGCTGCAGGAGCGTGAAGCCGCCCTGCGCCGCGAACTGCAGACCGTTGCCGGCACCCTGCACGACAGCCTCAAACCCAGCCTGCCCCCAGTGGCCGTGCCGTCGGTGGCATTGGCGGCGGTACTGCCGGGCCTTTGTCTGGTGGGTCAGGCCTGTTCTGTTGCTGATGCCCTGATCGAGCGCCATGCGATCAGCGCCACCGATCCGTCCCGTTTCCAGCTGCGGATCTTCAATGCCCGCGGCCAGCTGCTGGCCGCCTCGCCTGGCGCCCTGGGGCCTACCCGGCCGGAGCCGGTGTGGCGAGAGCAGCGTTTGCCTGGGGGTGAGCGGTTGTTGAGCTACGCCATCCATCTGCACCGGGCCCATCGCAGCGGTGAGCAGGACTGGGGCACCCTGCAGATAAGTCGCAGCCTGGCACCCCTCGATGCTGAGGCCAGCCGGCTTTGGTGGCTGGGCCACGGCGTGTTCGCTCTGGCGATGGCAGGAATGGCCCTGGCCAGCTGGTGGCTGGCGGGCCTGGCGATGGCTCCCCTGCTGGAGGCTTACCGCCGGCAGGAACAGTTCAGTGCCGATGTCGCCCATGAGCTGCGCACACCATTGGCCAATCTGCTCGCTCTGCTGGAGGCCGAACGGGATGCTCTGCACCGCTTGCCCGGACAAGCTCCGGCAGGGCGGTTCAGCACTGGGCGGCCTGCGGCAGAAGCCACCTCGGCGACGGGCCTGGATCGAATGCTTAACCAGGGCCGCCGGTTGCAACAGCTGATCGCCGATCTGCTGTTGCTCGCCAGCCTGGAGCAGTCCATCAACGGCAGCCACCGGCGACTCTGCAACCTCGCGGAGATCTGCGCGGATGTGTTGGAGGACTTCAGCGAAGCAGCCGCAGCAGCGGCGGTGACCCTGCATGCGGCGATCGAGGTGGGCGACGCCACCGTTTTGGGGGTGGAATCGGAGCTGAGCCGCCTCCTGATCAACCTGCTAAGCAATGCCCTGCAACACAGCCCGCCTGGCGGCAAGGTCCTGGTGGGGCTGCAGCGACGCGGCCGGGAGATCCAGTTGTTCGTGCAGGACAGCGGCGCTGGTATCCCAGCGGAGGAGCAGGGTCGGATCTTTGAGCGTTTCCATCGCCTCGATGCCTCCCGCAGCCGTCATCAGGGGAGCACTGGATTGGGGCTTGCCATCGCCCAGGCGATCGCCCGTCGCCATGGGGCGGTGATCCGCGTGGAGTCGACACCGGGACAGGCTTCGACATTTTCCTTGTGGCTATCTGCTGTCAGGCGTTTGCCCTGATCCGGTGCGGCCTCTCGGCTGACCAAGTGGCTTGATGCAGACACTTCAGCCTCATCAACCCAAATTGAGCTCTGCGCCCCGTCCATCACCACTGCCAGCCTCCATGGAGGCTCGGTCTCGCCAGCGGTCCTGTGTCTCTTGTGCTGCATCGGAGCTTCCTGCCGCCCAATCCGGCCAGGATGGAATCAGCAGCTCATCGGAGGTGCCCATGGCTCGGTTTCTGAATTGTTGCGGCGCAGGGAGCCGACGTTCGTTGAAAGCCATCGCCCAAGCGGCAGCAGCCTGGCTGGTTCTGGCGAGCTGCGTTCAGGCGGAACCCAGCGCCCCTAGTGCTGGATCCGGCGCCTTGGCTCCGTCCACCGCGATGCCCTCTGGTAGTGGCAGGGGCGGCATGCCGATGGGTCAACGTTCAGCCGATGCCCGTTTCATCGTGATGATGATTCCCCACCATGAGGGGGCGATCGCGATGGCGGAGCTGGCCCTGCAGCGCTCCAAGCGACCGGAGATCCGCGCGCTGGCGGAAAAGATCCGCACCAGTCAGAGCCAGGAGAATTCCCAGATGCGTCAGTGGTATCGCCAGTGGTACGGAACTGACGTGCCTGCCTGGGGCATCGGGTCCGGGCACGGGATGGGTATGGGCCAGGGCATGCCCGGCATGGGCACCAGCTTGGAAGCCCTCAAGAATGCGCCCGACTTTGATCGCACCTTCATCGAGCAGATGATTCCGCACCACCGCATGGGCGTGATGATGGCTTCCCACGCAGAAGGGAACACCCAGCACCCGCAGCTGCGCGAGTTGGAGGCGGCGATGGTGCGGGTACAGAACCAGGAGATCGAGCAAATGGCCCAGTGGTACCGGCAGTGCTTCGGTGGCTCAGGCAGCTGAGCCCTTGCGGCCGCCGCAGTCTTGCCAGCGGCTGAGCAGATCTTCGAGTTCGATTTGCAGGTCGCGCAAGGCGGCGATCTTATGAACGATCTCACCTGCCTTGGTGCGGATCGTGTCCTGAAGTGTCGTGCAGGTGCACACTCCCGAGCGCCGCGACTCCAGGATCTGGAGTACGTCCTGCAGCGGGATGTCCATCGCTTTGAGGGTGCGGATCAGGGCCAACTCCGCAAACACCTCATCGCCCAACAACCGGTAGCCGCCCTCACTACGGCTGATGGGATGGATCAGCTCTTCATCGCAGTAAAAGCGAATCGTCTTCACGGTGAGGCCGGAACGCTGAGCCACCTCACCGATCTTCATGGGGGCAGCCATCACCACTTGACTCTCCACCTACGGGAGGATGCATCGTATAGATACTTCCTCGCCAAGGCCCGCAATGCGATCGCCTCTTCTTGCCGCTGCGGCACTGGTTGCCCTGATGGCTCCAGTGGCCCAGGCGCAGATGGATCCCCATCAGCACCACCGGATGATGGCCCCGGCGCCATCGACTGGGGCGGCTCCGGTCGCAGCACCGATGGATCACAGCGCCCACAACCACGATGTAGGCCCGGCCGGCAGCACCTACGACCTGCGCTGGCTCGATGGCATGGTCCAGCACCACACCGGTGCCCTGCGGATGAGTGAGTTCGTCTTTGATATCGGCGTGCCTGGTGTGGGAGCACTCGGAAAGGACATCTGGCGCGATCAGGCCGAGGAGATCAAGGCCATGGGGCAATGGCGCAAGGCCTGGTACCCAGAGGCTCCGGTGTATCCGGTTGTGCTCAAGACAGGCGGGGATCCCAACGCCATGGCGGATCTCACTCGCATGAGCCCAGCTCAGATTCAGGCCATGCAGATGATGGCTTCAACGCCCACGAGGGAGAACCGAGTTACCTGGTTTCTGGAGGGGATGCTCCAGCACCACGGCGGCGCGCTGATAATGGCCCACGATGCGCTCAAGAAATCAACCAATCCCACCATTCTCCGCCTATCCCGCAACATCATCGTGGCCCAGCGTCGCGAGATCATTCAGCTGCGCAAGATGCTCCAGCACGATGGACTCAACAAGCCGGAGTATCACGCCTACGACAAGCTGTTTTCACTGAACTAAGGTATTTATCCGTAACCACCTGCTCTGTAATCTTCATTTAAAATCCATGAATCCAATGATCTCTGCACTCGGACTAATCGCACCTCTGGCCATCTTCTCGCTGGGCTTCGGTGCGGCCCATGCCCAGGCCAATGACATGTTCCCCACCAAGGCAGCCGCCGAGAAGCGGGCCAAGGAACTCAAGTGTTCAGGCGCCTTTGCTATGGGCAGTGAATGGATGCCCTGCAAAGATTTCGACGTCTATGAAAAAGCTGTCAAAAAGGAGTCGTAATGGGACGCCTGTTTCTCTCGTCGACCATGACATCAATGCGGAGTCAGATCGCATCAGCCATGGGGAGCCTCGTGATGATCGGTGCTTTAGCAACCACGCCGCTGCTTGTGGCCTCTGCCCAGGCCCACATGCGAGGCATGTATGCCACCAAGGCCGAGGCTGAAAAGCGTGCGGCTGAGCTGAAGTGCAAGGGCACCTTTGCGATGGGCACGATGTGGATGCCCTGTGCCAATGAGCGTGGACTCCATGATGCGCTCCAGAAGGCGCAGTGATCACGTTTTCATGATGAAGCATCTCAACCGTCGCTCCCGCAAGCTGCACCGCCTGGTGGTGCCCATTGCCGCTATTCCCTTGGC
>NZ_JAGQCR010000143.1:0-8069 GCF_024346295.1 Cyanobium sp. BA20m-14 | reverse complement strand
TCGAACACTCCCGCAAAGGTCGAGCCTCCTGCGCCCCAAGGGTTGCTGATTGTGAAACGACCGTTAGATTGATTGTAGCCTGTTATAGCAAAGGCATGGCCAGAGACAAGGTTGCGTTTCCCTGAGCTGTCACTGCTATTGCCAAAGCTGCCAAGCCACAATGATTTGCCCGCATTGATGGCTGCAATGGCTATATTTTCATAACTGTTCCACGTCGTCAAATTGTTATTGGATGAGGTCCATCCAGAGCGGGGATTATCTGCAGAATAGGTAGTTGTGCTGCGGTTTGTGATGTGCCGCAAGGATTCTTCCAGGCCACCTTCAATAAAACTATAACTGTTGGCTTGTGTTGAGCGCCCAAATACTCCGACTTCATTCGCTTGCGCATAGGCTTTTTCGGCCAATGCTAGCCACATCTCGCCAGTAAGAGAGCGGGATGCGTTCCCAGCTAAAGCTAATGAATTGTTTGAAAGAATGGGAACGGCTTGATTGACAGTAACCCAGAGTTCATTGCCAGTAGATCCGTAGAAGCGTACACCATAGGTTCCATCGCCATTGTCGCGGAACATGTCACGAATCAGCTGGGGCTGGTTGTTCGCAAGGGTTGAGCAAGCTGCGAGGAAGTAACAAGTGCCTGCTTGGCCTTGATTGATATCGGAAAAGGCTACATCATTGACATACAGGCTTCCTGCCATCTGACCATAATTAAAGGTGAGACTATTAGCTCCTGCTGCTGTATCGCCGCCTGCAAAATTCGTTGGCAGGTCAAGTCCTCCGAACCATTTATCTACTAATCGATTCATCTGTGTGTGGCTGGATCCTGCAGCAAGATTGCCTAGCGCTGTACGTGTGCTCGCCCCACTGGTCCACCATTGGTTGGCCGAGTTGCCATTGACGACGGCATTGTAAATATACTGGTGGTAGGTGCGTGATGTAGCAGAAAGATATGGGCTAAACTGGTTTGCAATGGTGCGTAGATCGGAAAGTTCTTGAGATGTCACGCCGCTGTTGGCCGCTGTTCTTAGCAGCGTGGATAGTTCTTGGTGGCTGAAAAGATTGTCTCCCAGCGCTGTGTTGACCAAGTTGCGTATGGTCGTATCAACAAGACCGGTGATGCGATCGACGTTATTGCTGAGATCTGTGGCACTGAGTGAGTAGTTGCCAATAATTGAGCCAGTGCCACCAGCGTCGAGATAATAGGTTCCCGTGGCTATTGCTGTGTATGTTATTTGTGAATTCAGGCCAGGAGCGAAGTTGTCGTTGCTTGCCAGGATATTGCGGCCGCTGCTGTCTCGAAGACTCAGGGTCGGGTCGGACAGGGTATTGCCGTTGAGATTGAAGCGATAGGTGCTGCCAGCGTTGAGGGTGATGCTGAACCAGTCGCGATCTTCACCGAAGTTGATGGATCCAGCTTCTACGCGGCCGATCGCAACACTGCCAGTGGTGGTGATATCAGCGGCATAATCGTCTGTGGTTGGCAGAGGCGTGGTGTTTGCGGCCAGGAGGATGTAGGAGCCGGTGCCACTGCTGTAGGGGCCGGCATCGAGGAAGTAGGTGCCAGTGCTGGTGGCGGTGTAGGTGATCTGGGAGTTGCGGCCGTTGAAGTCGTCGTTGAAAGCGAGCTGGTTGCCGCTGTCGTCGCGCAGGGCGAGGGTGGGATCGGAGAGGGTGTTGCCGTTGAGATTGAAGCGATAGGTCTGCCCCGCGGCGAGAGCAATGCGGAACCAGTCGCGATCACCACTGGAGTTCACCACACCTGTGCTGCTGCCGCCGACGGCGATGCTGCCGGTGGTGGAGGTGTTGGCGCTAAAGTCATCATCGGTGAACAGATCACGAGCATAGAGTGTGTAAGCACCAGCACCGACATTCTCTTTAGAGCCCACGTCTAAATAATAGGTGCCAGTGGTTTGTGCGATGAAGTCGATCGTGGGATTGAGCGATCCCCCGGAATCATCTGCGAAGGAGAGTTGACTGCCGCTTGCATTGCGGAGATACAGGTCTGGGTCGCGCAAGCTGCTTCCAATGATCGAGAACGCATAGCTACGGCCAGCGGTGAGGGCGATGCGGAACCAGTCGCGATCAGCGTTGAAGTTCACCACACCTGTGCTGCTGCCGCCGACGGCGATGCTGCCGGTGGTGGAGGTGTTGGCGGTGAAATCGTCTGTGGGGGAGGTATTTGCTGCGAGGAGGGTGTAGGAGCCGGTGCCACTGCCAAGGGCACCTGCGTCTAGGAAGTAGGTGCCAGTGCTGGTGGCGGTGTAGGTGATCTGGGAGTTGCGGCCGTTGAAGTCGTCGTTGAAAGCGAGCTGTGTGCCGCTGGCGTTGCGAAGGGCGAGGGTGGGATCGGAGAGGGTGTTGCCGTTGAGATTGAAGCGATAGGTCTGCCCCGCGGCGAGATCAATGCGGAACCAGTCGCGATCAGCGTTGAAGTTCACCACACCTGTGCTGCTGCCGCCGACGGCGATGCTGCCGGTGGTGGAGGTGTTGGCGGTGAAATCGTCCAGAACATTGCCTACGGCAAAAACTGATAGGCCTGTAATATTGTCGTGTTCGGGAGATGGTTGTGTGCTAGTGCCAACAGAATAATCCTTCAAGCCAGAGGGGCTATAGCCTGGCGTGTCTGATGCAATTGGTGAGATATTGGATGATCGAGAAATGCGCTCGTCTGGCTGGATAGGTCTGATGGCCGACGCCATCATTGGCTCACTGCTTAAAAGTCCATAGTCATTTGTGGAAACAAAAAGTTGTTCTGAATCCGCTTTTATATTATTTTCAAAGCTTGTTGACATTGATTTATTATAGATTCTTGCAATCTATGAGCATCTTGATCATGGCTTGCCTCTCAATGATCAAGACTGTGACATTTCTTAATTATCACATATTTTATCCCTTCTGGTCGGTCTCCGCCGCAGCCCCAGCGTGTTTGTGCACAGCAGCTGAATCGAGCGGGGTAGCCTGACCATTGGTGCTTTCGTGATAGCCCAAGTGGTTCGGACTTGCCGGCGTCGCACCTAAGCTTTATGCACAGCCACCCACCTGCTGCAGACGGCCCTCAAGCAGGTCGTCGATCCAGGCGAGCTGACACTGGCCAAGGCTTCAGCGCTGGCGGGTCAGGCCCAGGCTCTCGTGGAGTTCCAGCTGCTTGTGGCCCGCCTTGATGGCGTCGAGGGCGCAGGCCTTCGGGGCGGCGGCGGCGGCCGGCCCAACCTGGCCCAGGCGGGCGGGCGCGATGGGGCGGCCCTGGATGGGGCGCTGGAGCAGGGCCGCGAGGAGCTGCGGATGAGCCTGCTGGAGGGGTGAGTCGGCGGGCCTGCCTCGCCAGGGTGACGCCCCGCTTTCCTTGGGTCAGACCACTGCTAGTGGTCGGCATACACCCTGTGGACGGCGGACACTACCTGTGGTGGGCAGAATCTCTGGGCCGGCCTAATCGCAATGGCCACCAACAAAAAAATGAAGGGAACTAATCTGCTTCGTGGGGCAGGCAGGTGTCGGCGGCGGAAATCGCTGATCCGGCTGTGGTCAGGCTGCTGATTGCCGGTGAGAACCCGGAAGGTGGCGCCTTCCCAGCAGGCCTTCTCTCCGTGGGGATCCTGCTGCCAGTAGACGGCGTGGATTTCCTCAAGATCCAGCTCGCCGGCCAGATCCAGCAAAAAGAACACCAGGTGGTTCTCTGGCAACCAGTCCACTGGTGATGGCAGCAGCAGCAGCGTCTGCTCGGGGTTCCAGGGCCGGAAGGACTTGGGCTTGACCATGCCCCATTCTCTTGCCCAGATCCATTGCTGCCACTGGGATCTGGGCAGATTTCAGGGCGTCTGTGGAGAAGGATGGCGCTGAGCGTGGAGCATTGGTTTGAGCGCCAGATCCGGCCCCGTTACGCTGACCCCAGCGATGAAAAGGCCTTCCTGATCAGCGACATTCAGGAGTGGATCAACACCCTCAACATCCCGGAACTCGATGGCCCGCTGGAGGACTTCCGCCGCGGGCTGCGCATCTGATCGAAATCGGATTCGGCGAACCCCCCATGGAGGGGACGGCGAACTCCGCAGGAGAATGCCGGCAAAAGCAGCATCAAAGAGGCGGCAAAAGCAGCAGTAAGCTGTCGGCAACCACCCCATCAAGGCGCAGGCATGCCGGCGTATCGCCCCCGAATCGTCGATGCCGAGCTGCTGGATCAGCTCCAGTCCGCAGGGGCTGTCGTGATCGAGGGACCGAAGGCCTGCGGCAAGACCATGACGGCAACCCAGCAGGCGGCCTCCAGGGTGCTGTTGGACGTAGACCTCGCGGCTCGGCAGGCACTGGCCGTTGATCCAGCGCTGGTCCTGGCAGGCGCCAGGCCCCGGCTGCTGGATGAATGGCAGGTGGAACCTGGGCTGTGGAATCAGGTGAGGCGGGCCGTGGATGCCGCGGATCAGCCAGGCCAGTTCCTGCTGACTGGATCGTCGGTGCCGGCCGATGACGCTGATCGCCACACCGGCGCTGGGCGGTTCTCCTTCCTGCGGATGCGTCCGATGACCCTGTTCGAAGCAGGTGTCTCCGTGGGTGGGGTGTCGTTGCGGCAGCTGTTCGCGGGTGAGGCCCCACGATCGGCCGATCCCGGCCTCACGGTGCAGAATCTCTGCGATCTAATAAGCATCGGCGGATGGCCGGCACAACAGGGACGGCCGGTGAAGGCGGCGCTGCGGGCCGCCCGCGACTACCTGGAACAGGTGCGGCAAGTTGACATCAGCCGGGTGGGGGAGCATCGACGTGATCCCGTCAAGGTTGGGTATCTGCTGCGGGCCCTTGGGCGGCATTCGGCCACGGAGGCGCGCCTGGCCACTCTGGCCGCCGATGCGGTCGGTGGGGGCGCGGCACTTGATGAGCGCACCGTGTCCGACTACCTGCAGGCGCTGGAGCGGCTGATGGTGATCGAGGATCAACCCGCCTGGGCCCCCCACCTGCGCTCCAGAGCAAGGCTGCGTAAGGCACCGAAACGGCATTACGTGGATCCCTCACTGGCTGTGGCAGCGCTGGGAGCTGGCCCGGAGCGGCTGCTGGCGGATCTGGAGTTGTTGGGCCTGCTGTTCGAATCCTTGGTGATGAGGGATCTGCGGGTGTACAGCCAGCCGTTGGATGGGGAGGTGCTCCATTACCGCGATCACTACGGTGTGGAGGTGGATGCGATCGTGCAGCTGCGCGACGGCCGCTGGGGAGCGATTGAAATCAAGCTTGGCGAAGGGCAGGTGGAGCAGGCAGCCGCGGGCCTGCTTCACTTCGCCCGCCAGATCGACACAAGCCGAACCGGCCCGCCGAGTTTCCTCGCTGTGATCTGCGGCAAGGGCTATGGCTATCGACGTGAGGATGGGGTTGTGGTGGTGCCGGTGGGGGCGTTCGGGCCCTGATCGCGGCCTCGGGCTTCCCAATCTCGGTGCGAAGGTTCAACTTGATGTGCTGCCGGTAGTAATCGTCCGCCTGCGGTGGCGAATCGGACAAGCTGGCGTGCTGGCCAGGCTGAGCGATCTGTTGATCATGCGTCTCCTCCTGCTCCAGTCATTGAGCCTTCGAGTTGCGCCTTCAACTGCTACGCCGATATGAATAATGAATCTATCCCGGCATCGCACTTCGTCAGTGATGCTTGCGATTCAGAACTCCAGGCTCAATTCACGTTCAACTTCAGCTCCTGGCGCCACTCCTGCAGCGGGGAGCGGTTTTGGGCCAGGTTGAAGCCCTGCAGGCCGAGTTCGCTCGCACATGCACGATGTCGTGGGTTTCCTTCCTGCCGGCAGGGCCTTGAGAGCATCGAGGTCGATGGCCTGGGGTCGCCAGCCACCTGCCACCATCTTCAAGCTCTGGAGCCGTTCCTTGGGGTTGGGCTTCATCTGATCGGCTCCATATTTTGAGTAATGCCATATTTCGAGTAAGTTTATATTTTGAGCCAGCTCCACATTTTGACTCGATTCCACACTTTGAGACTGGCTTGGGTTGTGCCCCTGCTGTTGCCCTTGCTTCCCGCGGCCGGCTTGGCCCAGAGCCAGGTGCAGCTCGCCTGCAGCGGCACCCTGTTGGAGGCCCGAGGCAGCGGCGAACTCAAGCGAATCACAGCCAACCTGCGCTTTTCCCTGGCCCTGGAAGCGGAGGCTGCCAGCAGCGAGGCCGCGCTGGCCAGCCTGCAGGGGCGCCTTGCCGCGGTGCGCACCAGCTTGAAAAATCTCCAGGTGGTTGACCTGGAGGTCACCTCCCCCACCACCTGGCAACGGCCCGCCAGTCGCCCTAGCCCTGAGCGGGTGGTAGCCAGCCTTCAGGTGTCTGGCCAGCTGGCGCCGGCCAGGCTGCAGGACCTGGTGCGGGGGGTGGGCGGGTTGCCTGGGGTTCGGCTCGCCCCGGTGGCGACCGAGGCCGATCGGCCGGGGGATCGGGCCGCCCGCGCCACCCTGCTGCGGGCCGCTTACCAGGACGCCCTGCAGCAGGGATTGGATCTAGCGGGTGCCATGGGGCTCAAGGGGGCGCTCAAGCCCATTGAGGTGTTGCTGGAAGGGGGCTCCAGGCCTGGGCTAAAGATGGTGATGGCGGCGGAGGCAGCCCCTTTTGATCCGGCCGAGCTGGCTGCGCCTGTGGATCGACTCAGTCTGCAGGTGCGCTTCTGCGCCCGTTGACATAGAAGGTGGCAACCTCGCCCAGGCCCTTGGCCTGGACCAGTCCGCGGGATTCCAGGGCAAAGGTGTCATCCAGCAATTCGGCCGTCTGGGTAGAAATCTGTACCCGCCCCGGGGTGCCGCTCGATTCCATCCGGCTCGCCACATTCACCGTATTGCCCCAGAGGTCATAGGTGAATTTGTTTTTGCCAATCACCCCTGCCACCACCGGGCCGCTGTGGATGCCAATTCGCATGTTTAGGTCTGTTTGGTTGGCCTGGTTGAACTGCGCCATTGCCTCCAGCATGTTCACTGCCGTGGAGACCACAGCCCTGGCATGGTCGTTTCGGGCCTCCGGTAGGCCTCCCACCAGCATGTAGCAGTCGCCGATGGTCTTGATCTTTTCGAGGCCGGCATCCTCCACCAACTGGTCAAATTTGGAGAAGAGGCTATGGAGCACCTCAACTAATTGCTTGGCGGTCATGCCCTGGGAGAGCCTGGTCAAGCCCACCAGGTCGGCAAATAAGACAGAAACATTGGCGTGGCTGTCGGCGCAACGTTGTTCGCCACCCTTGAGCCGTTCTGAAATTGCAACCGGCAGAATATTGAGCAGCAGCAGCTCTGATTTTTCCTGTTCCTGAATCAGCCTGAGGTGTTGGGATTCCAGCTGTTTTCGCTGGATGATTTCCAGATCGCGCAGCCTCTTTTTCTCCAGTGATGAGGTCAGTCGGGCCCTAAGTAGCACCTGGCTGAAGGGTTTGGGCAGGTAATCCTCGGCGCCCATCTCAATGCAGGCCACCACTTCGTCTATTGATTCGCCGCCAGATATCACGATTACGGGCAGGCTTCTGAGCTCCGAATTGGCCTGCATGCGAGCAAGAACGGCGAGCCCATTCATCTGGGGCATCTCCATATCCAGCAGCATCAGATCAAATTCCTCCTGCTTGAGGCGCTCCAGGGCATGCTGGCCATCGACGGCCTCCTCAATCTGCCCAATTCCCAGTTGACGCAGGGAGCGGGCAATGCCCATGCGCAGCATTTTGCTGTCGTCCACCACGAGGATGCGGGCAGCGCTGAGCAGCTCGGCGCCGGGCAGTTCAGATTCGTCCATGCCAGTGGCTCAGGGTTTGATGGTGTTAAGGGTTTCCACAATGGCCTGGGGCATGGCCTGCAGGTGGACACTGCGGTCGACCACACCCAGTTCAACGGCGGCCCTTGGCATGCCGTAGATCACACTGCTGGCTTCGTTTTGGGCCAGGGAACAGCCGCCCGCCTCCTTGATCGATCCAAGGCCGCGGGCCCCATCTCGCCCCATCCCGGTGAGCACCACCCCCAGGGTGTGCGCTCCGGCGACTGCCGCTGCGGAGCGGAACAGCACATCCACGGCCGGCCGGCAGTGGTGAACTGGCGGGGTTTGCACCAGGCGCACCCGGTATTGATCCTGTTTGACGATCATCA